>CANEVR010000014.1 GCA_947442505.1 Flavobacteriales bacterium
CCTTGTAAATGAAGCTTTACAAGTGATTTTTAGACCTTAGAAACCAAACAAATATTTATTGTAATTACCATGAGTGAAAGCAACCCCAATTCAGCCAATTATACTGCCGCCAATATCCAGAGCTTGGAAGGTATGGAGCACGTGCGCATGCGCCCTGCCATGTACATCGGAGACATCGGAACAAGAGGATTACACCATTTGGTGTATGAGGTGGTAGACAACTCCATTGATGAGGCTTTGGCTGGTTATTGCGATACCGTTTATGTGACCATCAATGAAAACAACAGCATTACTGTTGAAGACAATGGTCGCGGTATTCCTGTTGATATGCACGCCAAAGAAGGTGTATCTGCTTTGCAGGTTGTAATGACCAAGATAGGAGCCGGTGGTAAGTTCGACAAAGGCTCTTACAAAGTTTCCGGCGGTCTGCACGGTGTTGGGGTAAGTTGCGTGAACGCTTTGTCTACATTGCTCAGAGCCGAAGTTCACCGCGGTGGTAAAGTATACGTACAGGAATATTCCATCGGAAAGCCACTCTATCCTGTCAAGGAAGATGGAACCACTGACAAGCAAGGTACCATCGTCACCTTCCAACCAGACGCTAGCATCTTTGATGTATTAGAATACAACTACGATACATTGGCCAACCGCATGCGCGAATTGGCTTTCTTGAACAAAGGAATCAAAATCAGATTAACGGATCGTCGCGAGACCAACGAGGATGGCAGCTTCAAAGGGGAGTTATTTGAGAGCTCAGAGGGTTTGTCAGAGTTTGTTCGTTTCATCGACCAAAGTCGCCCCAACATCATCCAAAAGGTCATCCACATGGAGCGCACAGACGGTCCTATCCCAGTTGAAGTGGCCATGGTGTACAATGATTCCTTCAATGAGAACATTTACAGCTACGTCAACAATATCAACACCCATGAAGGTGGAACACACTTGCAAGGTTTTCGCCGTGGTCTAACCACCACCTTGAAAAACTTTGCCGAGAAGAGTGGTTTGTTGGACAAATTGAAAATTGAAATTTCTGGAGATGACTTCCGCGAAGGATTGACAGCCATTGTTTCTGTCAAAGTGCAAGAGCCACAGTTCGAAGGTCAGACCAAAACCAAATTGGGAAACAAGGAAGCGGTAGCTCCCGTGAGCCAGGTGGTATCTGAAATGTTGGAAGCTTATTTGGAAGAGCACCCCAATGATGCCAAAGCCATCGTCGGCAAAGTGGTGCTAGCGGCACAAGCCCGTGTGGCTGCCCGCAAAGCACGTGAGATGGTACAACGCAAAGGAGTAGGTTCTGGTGGTGGATTGCCAGGTAAATTGGCCGACTGTTCTGAAAAAGATCCGGTGAAGTCGGAGTTGTTCTTGGTTGAGGGAGACTCGGCTGGCGGAACAGCCAAGCAAGGACGTGATCGCGTTTTCCAAGCCATTTTGCCTTTGCGCGGAAAAATCTTGAACGTAGAAAAAGCCATGCAGCACAAGATTTTGGAGAACGAAGAGATCAAAAATATTTATACTGCACTAGGTGTTTACATCGGAACGGAGGACGACAGCAAGGCTTTGAACATGACCAAACTGCGCTACCACAAAATCGTCATCATGTGTGATGCAGACGTGGATGGATCGCACATCGAAACATTGATCCTGACCTTCTTCTTCAGACACATGAAGGAATTGATAGAAGGTGGACACATTTACATCGCAACGCCTCCGCTTTATTTGGTGAAGAAAGGAAACAAAGCAGAGTACGCTTGGAATGAGGAAATGCGTGATGGTTTGATCGCAGAGATGAGAGGCGCTGGCCAAGAGAGCAGTGTCAATGTTCAACGATATAAGGGTCTTGGAGAGATGAACGCGGAGCAGTTGTGGGAAACCACCATGAATCCTGAGAAACGCACCTTGCGCAAAGTAACCATCGAGAATGCAGCAGCATGTGACCACGTCTTCTCCATGTTGATGGGGGATGATGTACCACCACGCAGAGCATTCATCGAGGCCAATGCGAAGTATGCCAAGATTGACGCATAGACTTTTAATACAACAAGGAAAAACCCGCTTCGTGCGGGTTTTTTTATGTTCAATATTGAGGGCGCCTGCCACCTCGCCACAAGTGTCTCGGATGTCACCGCGCTGTCCGCTGTATCTTGGGTGTCGCTGCACGTGCTGCGCACCTGCGCTCCACCCAAGGATGCCGCTCCCATCGCTGGCGCGATGCAGGACAGTCATTAAATGCGCACAAGTCCCTGTTTTTTCAGTTTCAAATTGCTTTTTTTTAACTGAATAACGTTGGCATTTATTCTTGTTTGATCGGCATGAGATAGTGACACAGGAATCAGTTTATTCAGAGGAATATCTAAAAGTCGATGGATGATGACAAGATCGCGTAAAGTAAAGGTCGCTAATCCGTTCATCAATTCAGAGAGATGGGTTTTGCTTTTGTGTCCCAATAAAATCCCCAAATCGTTTTGAGTCAATTGAAGCGACTTGAGCTTTTTTCTGATTTCCTCCTTGCGTTTTTGAATAAATACCCTTTCAACTTCAGCATGTTTTACTGCATTTCCACTAGTGACTAATTTGGATTCATCTAGTGCTTGCTCATCTGACCAATGTTTTCGCTCATATTTTTCAATCAAACTTCTCAATGCTTTGCGCTTGGCTTTGTAGTTCGCATCTTCTTTTGCTAGTAATCTCAATTGCCGATCGGCAATCATGCCCCTTTCATAATTGAGCTCGTCAGAAATTACGCCAGCGGTGAGCAGTGTTTCAATATCGAATTGTGTTTTTTTCAATTGGGTATCGTTGATTTTTTTAGTTTTATCAATAGATGTAGCCATTTTTCCGTAACCATTTTTCAATGGTTTTTTTGTTGTTTTTAAACGTTGTCTCATATTCTTGATGTTTACCTGCCCATACAATAGTAGCCTCTCCTTCCTCATCCAATTCCATTAGAATCATTGTTCTATGCATTTGAATGTTGAAGAAATAAAATCCATCGCTATGCACGCAATCTGCATCTTTTCTCACATCCGAAATGCGCTCTAGTTGAGGATTGAAAAGTTCGAGTGTGTGCAATAGCAAATTGATTTCATGTATCAATTTATCATTTCCCATGTTTTTCTTTTTCAATTTCAGAAGTTTACTTCTTCCAATAATCCGCATGTTTCAACAAATTTAATTTAGTTCGGATATAAACCGAACATTTGAGTGATTATTTCTTGTTTTTTATTTACAGTAAACTGAAATTTATCACGACAAATGCAATGAAAAAACACATAAATTATAGGAGCAGAAATTTGGAAATAAGCGCATTTTAGCAATGGAAGTGCACTGTTCTTGAAAAAAGTTGAGCTTAGGTTTCTAGCCCTTCAAGAATGGCGAATACATCATGATGACCTGATTCTCAATTAAAAGTTCTTCATTTCTTTCATCGCGAAGGAAATCAATGCTGCCAATACCGTTTTATCCAAATCGCCCAGTTTTTTGAAACGAACGCAATAGCAGGTTATTTTCGTTGCAATTTGCTCTTTGGTATTCATCATTTTCCGATGAACAAATATACCAAGGCTGTCCACTTATTCCTTTTGCGCATTGAAATGGCTTTTTATTGCCCTATCTTCCCCCAATGTGTTTTTCCGCTACGGTTAGTTTTTCCGCAGGCATAGCCTTGACTGCTGTGGGTACTTATACCCTGAAAAAATCAGAGTCCAATGATGAACGTCCTTTTGCTGCCATCCCTTTGCTTTTTGGTATTCAGCAAATACTAGAGGGTTTTGTGTGGCTTGGCCTTCAGAACAAATTTGGAGGGCCCCAAGAGACCCAGTCTTTCATTTATTTGTTCTTGTTCATTGCCCAGGTTCTTTGGCCCTTTTGGGTTCCACTTTCGATCATTCAAATGGAGAAAAAGGGTAAGGTCAATGCATTTGAGAGAACATTGCTCATTCTGGGCTTTTCATTGTCTTTGTATTTGGGCTATTGCCTTTGGCATTATCCGGTTTCCGCCAAGATTGAAGAGCACCACATTTTGTACATTCAACATTATCCCAAAAGTATCGCTTGGTTTTCTGGTATTCTGTATACTGTAGTGACCATCCTTCCACCATTCTTTTCCAAGATGAAATACATGTGGACCCTGGGTTCTCTGATATTCGTATCCTATGGCGTTACAGCTTTGTTTTATGAAGGTTTTGTAGTTTCTGTTTGGTGCTTCTTCGCATCCATTATCAGTGTTGCTGTTTGGCTTATCTTACAACAATACCACAAGAATTTAAGCAGGATTTGATCCAGTTTTAAAATTATATTTGTTGTTTTTTGTAGCAACTAAAAATAACCTCTTTCGGATTCAACCCATATAGGAATGACTGTATTGTGGTTGGAGCCTCTTTTACCTCAAATCCAGCCTGGATAAGCCGCTCTGGATAGTCCTTCCCATAGATGCGCACATGATCACTTTGTCCAAAGTACTTCTCCCGATCACTAGGCGATTGTATTTGGTTATCCTCGTAGGTTTTTTCTAATTTTCTTGAAATGGGAACTTGCAATAGCGTACAACCCCCAGGCTTCAATACCCGATGCAATTCTTTCATCGCAGAGCGGTCTTCCTCAATGTGCTCCAAGACATGGTTGCAAATGATCCAATCAAATTCATCTTTTGGAAATGGCAATTTCGTCACATCCATGTGTTGCACCTCCTTGGAATACTGATACCCTTCCATGTGACGATCACCTTGATGATAATTTTTCGGTTGTTGCTTCGCAATCCACTTTGATAAATTCCACTCTGGTGCAATGTGTAAAACACTCAACTTCGACCATTCGGAAGGTGCTATTTGCTTTTGCAGAAAGACAAATATCAAGCGCTCTCGGTCATTGCTTCCGCAGCTGATGCAGATGTTTTTTCTTCTTCCCGCACCAATAATCTCCAATTCCTTATTCACCGCAACATCAACACCTGAATAGGCCCAATCCCTGCATCGGTATTGACAAATGGGACATTGGTGTGTTGTTCCTACGTACAATAACTTTTTGATGAGATGTTTCATCCTGTCTTGGGTATAAACTCGTATTTTATATTCTTCTTTCTTGGTATGGCTGTGTCAAAATTCAATCTTTAAAATAAATTTCTTTCATTTTATTCCATGCGCAGTTTTCGCTATAATGGTCATGGAAGTGTTTTTGAATGGTTGTTGGAGAAAATTTTTCTTTGTTGTCAAATCCATTAATCAATGCTGCTGTGAGGTCGGATACATCATTATTCTCACAAAGAATTCCTACGGATTCGTTGATAATAGTCTCCGGACCTCCGCACTTGGTTGAAATGACAGGTATGCCATAAGCCATGGCCTCAATGCAGGTCATTCCAAAAGTTTCATAGCTGGAGGCAATGACCAAGTAATCACTGGCTTTTAACTGGGCAATCACAGATGCTCGGGGAATGAATCCCGTAATGGTGATATTGTTTTCTAAGCCAAAATCTTGAATCATGGTTTTGGCTCTCTCCAGATATGGGCCAGCTCCGCAAAAAATCAGCTGACATTGGCGAGCCATTGGGATTTTAGAAAAAGCTTCAATTAGGCGCAATGTGCCTTTGCGGTCATCTATCGTGCCAATGCAAGCAAATGTGAAAGCGGTTTTTGCAACTTCATCTCCATGATTGGAAGGCGAAGAGAGCAAATAGTTCGGGAGAAACCCGTCAAACGTTTTGAAGTTTCTGCCAAAGTAACCTGTTAGGGCTGTCGTTTGAACTTTGTAGGCAAAAACATCTTGGGCATTGTCGATAAATGTTTTGAAACTTGTCTTAGTAAAATATGGATGGCAAAAGGTCTGAAATTTGGTATCAAAATGTTTTTGGTTATAAATCGGGGAATGCTCGAAAAGAACATAGGGAATGTCAAATGTCTTTGCGATGTGGTCTGTGATATAGGGCATGGAGTGGAAAATATAGTGCTGTTGCAATAAATCAGGTCTTCCTTTTTGCTGAATCAACTTCTGGATACCCTTTTTGGCTTGCCACAAAATGAGTTGTTTGCGCCAACCAATAGGAATCAAAGGAATGTTGTAAATGGATACAACAGAAATTCCTTCTCCTCGTTTGGAAGAATAAGTGAGGTGTTTTTTGAAAGGGACGAATCGCTCAATGATGTTCTTGAATTGAAAAACAACCACAGTAGTTTGTATTCCATTTTCGTGCGCAAGGTGCACCGCATCCTCTACAAATGGATTGCCCTTTGTGCTATTGCTGGGGTAGCCCCAAGAGAATATGAAGATACTCTCTCTCTCTTTTTGGTATTTATTTGTTTCGGTCATGTTTCACTTTTATTCAGAAGTTTAGATCAAAGGCGTTTGGGTTGTTCCAAATATAACATCAATCCCCAAAAGAATAAAACCCGCCGAAGCGGGTTTTAAATTTTCGGATGAAACTTATTATTTCTTCTTTTTAGGATCTTTCTTAGGTGCTGGTGCTGGAGCGGGTTCAACAGGCATGCTGATGGGCATTTCCAACATTTTCTCCTCAACTATAGGCATGTGATAATAGGTTAATTCATCCACAATGTTTTTTCCACCCATCAACTTCTCAACCACAAACAACACATAACGGATGTCAACGCAGATGGTTCTTTGCAAATCTTTTTCGTAAGCAATATCACCACTCATGGCCTCCCAGTTGCCGTCAAACGCCAATCCTATCCAGTTGCCATTAGCATCCATAACCGGGCTTCCTGAGTTACCTCCGGTGATGTCCAAATCACCAATGAAACATGTGACTAATTCTCCTTTTTCATTGGCATATTGACCAAAATCTTTGTTCTTGATCAATTCTACCAATTTGTCTGGAACAACAAATTCTGGATTGCTGTTGTCCCATTTCTCTAGGATACCGTTGGTAGTGGTGTAGTAATCATAGATCAAAGCATCTGCAGCCTTGTAGTTTTTGATTTTACCGTAGGTCACACGCATGGTGCTGTTGGCATCTGGCGCCAATTGACGGGTTTCCATTTTACGGTAACCTGCCACAAATTCACGGTAGCCTTTATTGAATTTTCCAATGGGATTCTTTGCTCTGATTCCATCAGCAAATTCGGCAGAGGCAGCAGCTACTTGAATTCCCAAATCTTTGCTCAATGTTTTTTCTGATGGATCTGACAAGAAGGCTTTCAAAAATGCATCATTCATGACCATGCTGGTTTTGAAAATTTGCGCAGCCAATTTGGCTGTGTTGCCCTTGTATTTTTTGTTCAAAATGTTTTTTATCCATTCTGGTTGCTGCTCGATATCAATATTCTTTCTGAACAAATCCACCAAGGCAACAAAAACGGCTTCATCAACTTTAGCATTGTATTCCTTTTTAAAGGCCTCCTGACCTGCCAAAATTTCTTTCTCCATTTCAATGCGCTTGGAGCGGTCGGTCTCTTTTAGATAAGCGGTTAATGCTCCTTTTAATTCTACAGCGTGTCCCATGAACTCAGCGCCACCTGCCAAACACAATCCAGCATAAGTGGACAAAACAACTTGTCCATCCCATTCACTGTGGTATTCTTTGATAGTAGCCAATGCATTGCCATATTGTTTTTTACGATCGGCATCACCTGCATCCACCCACTGGTGGAATTGATTTTCAATTTTTAATTTCTTGGATTTAACATCCAATTTTTTCAATCCTTGTGTTTGTCCAATGTAGTATTTCCATGTGTTGGCAATGCTTGCATATTTGGCAGCATACATCAAACGGATGGCTGGATCTTCATCCATGAATTTTTTCCACGTTTCCAACTTGGTTCCAAAACCATTGATGATGGCTGGATTTCTGCCGTTGATGGCTTGCTCAATTCCAAAAGATGTCAAGTAGCGGCTGGTGCGACCAGGATAACCCATGATCATCGCATAGTCTCCTTCCTGTATGCCCTCAATGTTGGTTTTTAAGTGGTATTTGGGTTGGTAAGGTTTGTTGTTGACAGAATAAGGAGCAGGCTCATTTTTCTCATTGGCATAGATACGAATCATGCTAAAGTCACCGGTGTGTCTTGGCCACATCCAGTTGTCGGTATCACCACCAAATTTACCTACACTTTCAGGAGGATTTCCCACCAAGCGAATGTCATTGTATGTCTGATAAACAAACAAGTAAAACTCATTGCCATAAAAGAATGACTTTACTTCTGGCTCATACTTGCCATCCATTTTGTTGCGTCCAACAATTTCCTTTGAGATTTTGCCAATAGCAGCATCTCTTTCTTTCTCGGTCATTTCAGGTTTTACAGCAGCTAAAACCTCCGCTGTAACGTCTTCAACTCTTATCAAAAAGCTGATCGCGAAATTGGGGATAGGCAATTCCTCTTCAAATGACTTGGCGCAAAATCCATCTTGTAAATAGTTCTTGTCTACAGTGGATAATGTTTGAATGCCGTCGTAAGCGCAATGGTGATTGGTAAACACCAAACCTTGTCCACTCACTACTTCACCGGTGCAACCGCCGTAATTCAATCTAACGATGGCATCTTTCAAACAAGCTTGATTGATGCTGTAGATTTCTTCTTGGGTCAAATTCAAACCCATGTTGGTCATCTCCGCATGTTGAATGCGGTTCATGAGTGCAACCACCCACATGCCTTCTGTGGCTGTTGCAAAAAAGGACAACGAAACCGCGACGGCCGTTAGCCAAATTTTCATTTTAGTCATTTTATTTATTGTTGGTTAATGATTTCCAAGTTGATGTTTTGATTTGCTCGTCGAGCCAAGCCGAAAGGTCCTTGTATCCATTGGGGTATTGGTACCTGCATTTCACTGTCTTTAAATTTTCACCCTTGGTATAGCCGATGTACATGGATGGAAGATCGGTTACGGATGGATTGTCGAAACTTTTGGGCGCATTGTAAATGTCCAATTCGCGCATTTTACGATCGATAACCTCCAATTGCTCCGAATTCCAATTGGTGGATTGTGTTCCTTCTAAAAGAGTATTCTTTACTCCAGTAAAATACACCTCGCCATCCATTTTGACAACCAATGTAAAAACAGGACAGACTCCAAAGCAAGGTGTCTTTTTATACAACAATAATGTGTCGTGTAAGTCTGAGGATGGTATCAAATAACCGTCCTGCAAGTCCGACGACGTTGCCCCATAACTGTCCATAGGTTTTGGAGCATTTTCCCCTTCATTTCTCGGCAATCGTCCGCTTCTCAGACATCCAGTGCATGCTGCCAAGAAGATGAAACTCAATAAAAAAAGAGAGGCGTTTCTCATTACTTCAATTTTTTCTTTTGGTCTTCCAATTTCTTTTTTTGTGCATTTTGCATTTCCTCCAAACGTTGTTGGAAGCTGGATTTTTTCACCGGTTTTTTCTTATTGTCATCAATGGCCGCGCGGATGCTGTCTTCATTGATGAAGTACTTTTTGATGGCCCACATTTGACCGATGGACATCATGTTGGCTGCGAAGTAATACATGGTCAAACCAGAGGGCATGCTATTAAAGAAGAACAACATCATGAAAGTAAAGATGTTCATCATCACATTCATGTTGGGCATTCCAGGCTGGGTCATGGCTGGTTGAGAACTCATGTTCATCCTGGTGTACAAGAAGGTGGATGCGGTCATCAACAGGGTGAATAAACTGACGTGCGCTCCGTAGAAGGGAATATCAAAAGGCAAGCTCAAAATCGAATCATAGGCGGCCAAATCTTCAGCCCACAAGAAACTTTTTCCACGCAATACAATCTCAGCTGGGAAGAAGCGGAACATGGCGTACAATACGGGCATCTGGATCAACACCGGAATACATCCAGCAAAAGGACTAACGCCCAGCTGACGATACAAGGCCATTTGCGCTTGTTGTTTCTCCATTGGATCCTTGTTCTCGAACTTCTTGTTCAATTCATCCAATTCAGGCTTGATGGAACGCATCTTGGCACCGTTCAATAAGTTCTTCCAAGTGATGGGGAACAAAACCATCTTGATAACCAAAGTGACAATCAAAATGATGATTCCAAAACTACCAATCCAAGAGGACAAGAACCAAAACAAAGGACGAACCGCATATTTGTTTACCCAACCAATGATGCCCCAACCGTAATCGATGATACGATCAAATTCCGCCACTTGTGTAGCATCCAATATGCCTTGCTCATTGGGCCCAAAGAAAAACTGCAATTGAGCCTGACCAGTGCTCAAATCCACAGGAAGATGAGCGTTGAAGATTTTGGTGTGTACAGTGTCATTTTCGGGAGTCATAACGCGCAATAGCGCATTTTCACCAAATCCATTGTTGGAAACCACGGCAGCACTGAAGTAATTTTGTTTGAAGGCCACCCAGTTGATTTTCTCTTCTATCACTTTCTCATCTCCGGCAGTCTCACTCAAGTAGTCGCGGTCTTTACCCATGGGGGTGAAGAATATCGAACTTCTGCTTCTTTCACTTTGAATACCTTTTTCATTGTGCATTCCTGCAGTTTGCCAGTGCAATTGAAAATTGCCGGGAGTATTGTCCCAATTGTTGTCCAAATTGGTTTTCTTAACATCGCATTGCACCATGTGTGAGCCGCTGCTCAACGAATAGGTAACTGAAAATTGTTTTCCTGTGCTGTCTGCCAGTGTCAAAGTTAATGATTGGTTGCCACGCTCGTCTTTTACAATTTCGTTGGCTTTAAATACAAAGCGCCAAGATCCTTGCTCTCCTTTTGTTTTGTCTTTCCAAATCCAATTCATTTGGTTTTGGGCAGGATCAAACAGTTGAATATCTTTTTTACCCCAATAGGTTTTGTATTCTTCTGATTTCAATGTAACATTTTGGATATTGGCTCCTTTGTGGTTGATGACAACTTTAATCTTGTCATTCTCCAATACCGATTGTCCTGGCTTTTCAAAAACCTGAACACCAAAAACGCCATACTTTTCAGTGGCATCTGATGGCGATATGCTTGGAGAAGCTTGTGCAGGTGCATTGTTTTTGGAGTTTGGCTTTGGGGATGTCGTCTTGACTTCCTTGGGCTGATTGGCCAGAGCCAGGGCTTGTTGCTCAGCATCTTCTTGGGCTGTTTTGGCATTGTACCAAGAAACACCGAAAGCCAAGGCCAACATAAGGACCAGACCAATGATTGAGTTTTTATTGAATTCCATGTAGTCTTAAAATATGAATAGTGCGCAAAAGTCGTAATCTTCGCGCCTTTGAACAAGTTTTTTAATCAACTTTGTGACCACAATGCAAAACATTTCTCCAAGAACCATTTTTATGCGATTGTCCACTGCGGTTGTTGCGGTGTTGCTTTTGCTTGTTTTGTCGCTGCTGTATGGTTCTGCAGGTTGGTCTTGGGAGTTGGAAAACTGGTCATCTCCCATTTTTTGGGAGCTCAGGCTGCCACGCAGTTTGATGGCCTTGCTGGCTGGCGCTGGATTGGCCTTGGCGGGTTATTGGATGCAATTGCTGTTTAAAAATCCACTCGCCAGTCCTTCGGTACTGGGAGTGACCAATGGGGCTTCCTTGGGTGTTGCTTTTGTCACCATGGCCGCTCAGCAAATCTGGGGCTATAATTTTCCTGAACTCACGCTCCTGGCTGCTTTTGCTGGCGCCATGGCTGTGTTGTTATTGTTGGCTTTGGTTCGGGTGAGGTTAAATAACCTGACCTCTTTGCTCATATTTGGGGTGATGTTGGGCCATTTGGCTGGGGCCTTGGAGACCATTTTTCAAAGGGCTGCTGCCCGAAATGATTTACCCAATTTGATTTATTGGTCGATGGGAAGTTTTTCAAAAGTCTCAATGCCGCAGGTTGTTGGGTTGTTGGTGTGTTTGATTTTCGTCATTTTTATTGTTACAAGAAATCACAGGTCAATAGATGTTTTTTCCTTAGGCGAGCGCATCGCTGTTTCGATGTCTGTATCTCCAAGTGGCATCTCCAATGTCTTGATTTTTTGCTCTGGTTTGTTGACGGCGGTGATTACCGCTTTCTGCGGCCCCATTGCATTCATAGGTCTTGCAGCACCGCATTTGGCAAAATTGTGGTGGCCATATCGAACCCAGTTGCGACTTATTCCAGCAGTTGCCATTACCGGCATGTTCATCGCATTGTTTTGCGATGTGGTTGCCCGTTTCATGGATTTGCCCATCAACGCCATTACATCCTTGATTGGAGCCCCTTGGGTGATGTGGTGGTTGTATCAAAATAAAACACAGCATCATGGATAAAGGCATTGAAATACCCGCCATTCATCAGCGCGCCATTGAGGGTGCCATGGAATTTGCTGGAGCCAATCTTCATAGGGGAGAGTCGGTGGCCATTGCCGGCAGGAATGGTGCAGGCAAAACGGTTTTGCTCAAAGCGCTGCTTTACAAAATGAAAAAGAACGTAGGTTGGGTAAGCAATTACCGTGAACCTTTTTTGGATTTGCGGGTACAGGAGGTCATTGAAATTGCGCAAATGAATCAATCCAATATTAAAACCGAAAATATTCTCCAGTCCTTTTCATTGCTAAATCTCAGAAATCATGGTGTCAATGTACTGAGCGACGGGGAGTTTATGCGGTTGATGCTGGCCAGGGTTACGGCCCAAGATCCTGAGGTTTTTCTTTTGGACGAGCCTGATGCCCATTTGGATTTTTACTACAAAGAAGAATTGAAATCAATCGTTCAAGATTGGTTGAGCAATGGAAAAGTGGTCATTTATTCTACCCACGACGAACAATGGGTCAGACCCGCCAGTCAGTTGTGGTGGGTGGAGAATGGAAAAGTAACCACTGAAGAGGCCGCCCATTTTGAATTCCAAAAAATTGGTAATAGATAAAAACAACGAACACGAACAACTATTTTAGAAAAATGAAAAGATTATTGATGAGTATCTCCTTGGTCGCTGTAACAGCGTATTCATGGGGACAGAAAAATGAAAAGACCATCTCGGCCAATATTGAAGAGGTGGTGGTGTTTACTGCGGGAGCTCAAATAACCCACATTGGTCAGGTTTCACTGAAAGCCGGCGAGAACATCATCAGGGTTAAAGGTCTTCCTGCAAACCTTGATCCGCAGTCGATTCAAGTGAAAGGCAACAATGCCTACACCATTATGTCCACCAAACACCAAATTGTTTATGGTGACGAGTTGATGTCTCCCAAAGTAAAAGAACTCAGAGACAGCTTAGAAGAGATGCAATTCAAATTGGCTGAGATTCAAATGCAGCGGGATAACCTTTATCAAGAGAGAACACTGCTCACCAACAATTACTCCATTAAGGGAGCCAATTCTGTGATTACTGCTGAAGACATCATTGAAGTAGCTGACATGTTGAAGGAACGACTCAAGGTTATTGGCTACAAAGGAATAGAGTTAAACTCAAAAGAATCAAAGATTCAAGAAACCATTGCAGCCATTCAGAGCAGGTTGGCGGTTTTACAATCCAATTCATCCAACAACCCCAGTGTTATTGATTTGGTTTTATTGACCAAGAGTGAGATTCGCGCAGAAGTGAAGTTTCAATATTTCGTGGCCAATGCAGGATGGGTTCCCAGTTATGATCTCCGCGCAGATGATGTGAGTTCGCCCATTGACTTTTCCTACAAAGCGCGTGTTTACCAAAGTACAGGATTGGATTGGGAAGATGTGAAGTTAACGATTTCTACAGGAAATCCATCCGTGAGCGGTCAGTTACCGGTCTTGAATCCATGGTGGTTGAACATGTACGATCCAGCGGCCATTGCATATAAGACGGGAAGAAAGATGAAAGCGGATGCGTATGCACCGTCAGCAGCACCTGCAATGCAACGTGAAATATCCTTAGAAGATAGCAAAGGAGCTGCGTACAATGAATTCAGAACAAGTGCCAGTTATACGCAAGTGAACAATAATGCAGTGAATACTGAATTTTCAATCTCCATTCCCTACGATATTCCATCTGACAATGATGGAGTAGAAGTAGTGATGCAACACGATGCTGTAAAGGCGGACTATCGTTATGTGGCTGTTCCAAAACAAGATCCAAGCGCTTATTTAATGGCTTTCATGACCAATTGGGCGCAATATGGTTTGTTGCCAGGTGAAAGCAATATTTATTTTAGAGGAACTTTTGTAGGACAAGGTTACATTGACCCTGCCATGGCCAATGATACTTTGATGTTGAACATGGGTAGAGATATGTCGGTGGTGGTGAAGAGAGATATGGTCAAGGATTTTTGCAAGGCAGGAACTTGGGCCGGAAAGAAATGGGTAACCAAGGCCTATGAGATCACCGTCAAAAACCAAAAAACTGTGCCCATCAAAATTGAAATCGTTGATCAATTGCCCAAGAGCAACAACAGTGAGTTGGAAATCGTTACTGAAGAGACAAGTGGAGCAAAGTTGAATGAAGAGACAGGTGAGTTGCGTTGGTTGATGGAACTGGCGCCCAATCAGATTGAGAAGAAGACCATTCGTTTCACTGTCAAGTATCCGAGGAAGATGATGGTGAATTTGTAAAGCAAAACAATTTAAATAGAAGCCCGCTCACTGAGTGGGCTTCTTTTTTTGAAGTAAACCATGCAATATGGATGAAAGTTCGTTCAATGACGGCGCATGACCTTCACAATTTTATTTGAGTTAATGCTGTAACATTATATGGATTGATATGAAGGATTATTAATTATGCATTGAAGCCGATAGGAAGAGAAGTAAGAATGTAAAACCACAAAGAAACCCACTCATTGAGTGGGTTTCTATTTTGTGAGTGTATGCCATACACGATGGATGAAAGTTCGGTTATTGCTGGCGTATGGCCTTCACAAGTATTCTTAAGTATTCCTAAGTGTACTTCCATAACAATAGTAAGGTTCATTAAGTGCAATGAAGTGGATAGGAGGAGAAATGAAGTAAAAACATGAACGCACAAAAAAGCCCACTCCGTTGAGTGGGCTTTTTAACCAAACAAACTAAGAAATTACTTACTTACTACAAACTTTACAGTTGAAGTTTCAGAACCATTTGAAACTTTAACGTGATACATTCCATTAGAAAGCTCATTGTTGAATTCAATCATTTTGTTGATTGAACCTTCAGCAACGATGTTTTCTTTTTGGATCATTCTGCCAGTAGCATCCAAAATCTCAACGCTCAAGTTACCTTCGAAGTTGGTTACAGACAACTGTACCATTTCACCGTTACTTGGGTTAGGATAAAGAGCAATGCTAGCATTGTTCAAAGTACTTGTTGAAATTGTTCCTTCGTTCTCCAAAGTAGGCATTCCAGCTGAGGCTAATGTGCGCGCACAAGCAGGAGTTGCAGTGAAAGCAGTGAAAGAGTTATCAGCATGCTTAGCACGGATTCTAACGTCATAAGTTTGACCCAAAGCAACACCAGAAATAGCAGACATAGCCAAGATTCTTGATCCACCTACAGCACCATTCACAGAGGTAGCAATACCAGCTGATGGCAATACTTGAGTGAACTCCCAATTGTATTGAGAAGCACCGCAAATTGAACGGTTGGTAGCCAAAGAAGAAGTCAAACGTTTGTAGGCAGGACATTGGTCAGAAGCACGAACAGTCAAAGCTGCTTCAGGAGCCAAAGTCACAGGACCTACAATAGTTCCGTTAGCAGTGATTGGAGTCAATGTTCCAAATGCGTCAGGAAGATTGTAATGAGCATCAACTGTTACATAATAAGTGCTGTTTGAAGTTCCCAAGTTGGGAGCAACAATTTTACCCAATTGACAAACTGTAGAAGCTACAGTAGCGCTTGCACCTGCAGGGATAGCAAATGACCAATCAGCAACTGAACCATTTGAAGCATTAGCTTCAACGTTGAAACGCTTAACAGTGTATCCAGATGCACCTGAACGGAACTTCGCTTTGAAGTTTTGACAAGTGTTAGCAAAGATTCCAGTATTGTTGGTGTATACGTTGATGTCTGTCTGGCTACCACGCAAGAATGCGATACGCATTGAAACTGTACCAGGAGTACTGTTGTTATTACGAACGCAAACAGAATAGTTATCACCTGCGGTCAAACCATCAAACAACAAAGTCTCACTACCACCATCAGTAGCAGCACCTTGAGCACCAGGATGAACATCATTTTCAACTGCCATAGGAATCAATTGAGATCCGCTAGTTGCAGGAGTTTCAAAGATAGCTAAGTCATTGTCATCAGCTACTGAAGAAGATCCAGTCAATTGGATACGTACAGCATTTGATTGAGCAACGAAGTTGTACCAAAGCTCCAAACCGATACCCGGATTTTCAACAGTGTTGGTACCATTGGCCAAGTTTACAGAAACGTTGGATTGAGAACCAGTGTTGTAAGTTCCGATATTCAATACAGGAACGCTAGCATCAAAACCAGAAGAAGAACAAGACAAATCTGAACCAGAACAATCTTCGTCAATTCCGTTTCCGCATACGTCTGTAGCACCTGGTTTGATAGCAGAGTTAGTGTCATCGCAATCACCAGCAGCAGTAGCATAACCAGCACCTGGGTTAGCACACAAAGATTGTGCTGTTCCAGTACCGTAGTTATCGCCATCTGCGTCAGTGAAGTAATTGTTGAAAGTCAAACCGTTGTCGATACCACCAGTACAGTTGTCATCAACACCGTTACAAATTTCGTTTGCACTTGGGTTGATGGCTGAATTGGTATCATCACAATCTGTGTTATTGGTAACGAAACCAGCACCTGGATTAGAACAAGAGTTGTTGGCTGTTCCAGCACCAAAACCGTCACCATCAACATCAGCAAAATAATCTACAGCTGTTGAAACAACGGTAGTAATGCTGTTACTTGTAGCAGATCCAGAGGCATCGCAACCTCCAGCAGTCATTACAACAGAAACAACATCGTTGTTTGCCAAAGCAGCGTTTGTATAAGTAGCTGCATCAGTACCAACGTTGGTTCCGTTTAACTTCCACTGATAAGCTGGAGTACCACCGTTTGTAGGAGTAGCGGTGAAAGTAACAGAAGTACCAGCGCAAATGCTGTTATCAGCGTCGTTAGAAGCAATCACAACTGAAGGAGTTGCTCCGGCAGTTCTAGTTAAAGTTGGGTGAGTCAATTGGTTTGCACCAGGAGTTCCGTGAACATAGTTCTGAGCAACACCTGTAGGGCTCAACAACTGAATATTCAATGTAAAAGTGAAGGTTCCATCAGTGGTGAATTGTCCAATCAAAACTTTGTTTGAAGATGTAGCACCAACGATACCTCCCAAAGAGGCGATAGATCCATTGTTTACAGTGATTGACCCCAAAGCATTTCCTGCAGTCAAAGCGTCCAAAATAGAACCGCTCATACCAAGTGTGTTTGGTGTAACATAAGTTGTTCCAGAGGAAGCCAACATACCATCTTTACCTGAAGCTCCAGTGATTTGAGTACCGAAACATCCACCAAGGGTGTTACCCAAGATAGCTTGAGCATGTGGGTTAGCAATACTTCCATCGGTATCTTCATCCTTTGGAACACCAACTTTATTGGCAGCAGCACCACCGGCAGTGATCCAAGAATCGATCATTGCTGTGTGCTTTTTCGAGTTTAAAACTGATGTTGTAGGACCAGCTTGAGCATCGTAGTTCTCATCGTTGTAGAACGCTGTAGTTGTTCCAAAAGTCAAATTCTTGGAAGCATTTCCAAACATTTGAACAAATTTATAACCTGCAGCCATGTCAACATAGACACGGTAAGTAACTGCACCTTCTGTCAAAGGAATAGAATATCCCTGAGAGACAGTGTAGGCAGCATCTGCAGCATTGGCTTGATAGTACCTCTCTACGATGATACCTTCCAAACCTTGGGCTTGGGCTGAAGTGATTCCAGCCATCATTCCCAATCCTAGGATGTATTTTTTCAAGTTCATTTTGAATAGTTTTTTAGAAGGGGAGGGTTGCCCCTCCCCAATTTTTTTTAGTTACAAGTTGTTCCGAATGCTGGAGCAAAAATCAAGAAGTCATCAACGTCAGTGTCACCATCAGTATCCAAGTCAGTAGGACAAGCTGTGATACCTTGGATGTGTCCCAATACTTGAGAGTAAGACCAATCAGACAACCAGTTTTGACCTGGGTTTGAAGAGAAAGCACCACGGTATGGAGCAGCTGTAAAGAAACCATCTACTGGAGCTGTTGGGCAACCAGATACAGACAAAGCAGGATTTGGAATTACATCAGGCTTAACAGTGTAAGCATTGGTAGTTGTGTTTAAAGTAAACGCATAGCTAAAACCAGGAAGAGTGTTACCAGATACCAACTCGTTCATGTCAGTAGTGTTGAATTGAGTATAATCAGTAGTACCAGAAGCAATAAGTGTTGCTCCCAAAGAACCTTGAGTCAATGGGTTGGTGATACCAACAAATGTGTTACACTTGATTTTCAATGATTGAGAACCGTTACCATTTGTAGCTGAAGCTGGACCAGCGATGTTGGTCCAGTTGTGCCAAGACTCACCGCCAGCAGCAAATGAACGCGTTCCGCTCAATGACTTCACCAAGTTTAAACCACTCTTGAAGTTAGCAAATACTGAATTGTAGATTTCACCTTCAGTCAATTCTTTTGCATTGATAGCAGACAATGAAGAGTTATCTACAGTTTGTGTGGTTTTTCCGTTTCCAATGATTGTTGCATTGTAAACTACAGGATGTGTACGAGGCAATACGTTTGACTTTTGGTCATCAGCATCAATCTCAAAACCGTTGTCGTTGTCAGGGCTAGATGTAGCATCTGACTTCATACCAAACAAGAACTGAGCTTTACCAGTCCAACCCAAGTCAAAGTCAAACATGTCATCGTTACCGAAGATGGTTGAACAATACTTCAAGTTAACAGTACCACCAAATACCTCGATGTTGTCATCGGCGTTAGATACAATCTCAACGTGCTCGATAGTAGTTCCACGACCAACTGAACCCAATGTCAAACCGTTCATCTCTCCACCTACGGTCAAGATTGCTCCTGCGTGACGGATAGAAACATAACGGAAGATACCTGAATTATCGTTGTCATTAAAAGTCTCACCGGCAGTTAAATTAACACCGAATTGATCTTGAACGTTGGTAGTTTGAAAACCTTCCAAAGTACCCAATCCATCAGCAAAAGCCAATTTACCATTAGCAGCACCTACAACGAATGGACCGTTAGCAGCCAATGTCAAGTTGTTGGTAGCTTTACCATTGATAGCAATACCACCCCATTTACCAACGTTTGAAATGGCGTAAGTTCCGTCCATTGGATCTGCTTGAGCTGTGAAAACAATTGGACAAGACTCAGTACCATTAGCGATGATACGACCACCTCTAGAAATAACCAAAGCTGTAGCTTCTGCAGCAACTGCGTTTGGCGCTCCTTTGATAACTGTTCCTGGCTCAATGGTTAAAACTTGACCAGAAGGAATGTAAATTTTCTTGTCCAAAATGTAAGTGTTTTGGCAAGTGAAAGCAGCACCAGTAGTCATGTCTCCACCGTAGGTTCCGCTGATTGCAGTGTAACCTGGCATAGAAGAAACAATAACTTCTGGACGAGAAGCTACGGGTGGACATCCACACTCAGCTCCCAAATTCGACTGTGCAACAGAAGCTGTTGCAACAAATGACAATGCCATAGCGATGACTTTGTTCAAATTGTTTAATTTTTTCATTTTTTTTTGGTTAATTAAATTAGTGATGCGAAATTCAAACATCAAACATCATTTATCATAAAAGTGATTTTACCATTGCATTAAGCAATGTGACCATTTCTAAACATATTGTTAAGGTTTTGTTGGGTAAATGGTATAAAAAAAAACACTGACGTAACATCAGTGTTTGAAATAGATGGAGTAAAATACCCGAGTTGAACGGTTTATAGAAATGTCAAGCCCAATCGCATGCCTAAGTTCATAAAACCAAACTGCCCATTGTCGCTTTTGATGAGTTGAGGGAAATGTTGTCCCACTATGCCTATGGAAAGAATGTGCTTTTCATCAGGCTGAAATTGTTTAGCCAATTCCACTTGATAACCCCATCCTTTGGTATCTGATTTCTCCTTTGCAATCTGAGTCTGGTTGTTGTTTAATAATTGATAATTTACTTGCTCTCGAAGTCCATAGAAGTATTGACCACCCAAGCCCAATGTCCAACCGCTTTCACTGAATCGGTAATTCAACATAACGGGAATTTCAATGCCTCTCAATGATTTCGAAATCATGTTGACTGCATCAATACCAATACTATCATTTTTGTAGGACATACTTTTGAATTGAGCCCCAAGCTGAAAGTTTAAATTTTTACCAATTGGATATCCAAGACCTAAACCAAAAGATTGCCCCAATCCAGCAGAACTGGTGTTTTCCATTTTATCGTTAAAGGTCTCAGATTCATTTGAAAAACGTGGATCATTGAATTGGAGTGAATATGCCAAATGCCAGTTCAATTTTTTAGTTTGACCAAATACATTAGATACGCTGAAGAGAAGCAGTAGTAATGGAAAAAAATACCTTATTTTCATGACTTTATTCTTTTATACAACGGATACTCATTCCGTAGAGTTTAGATGTTTTTGAACGGAGAATTCGGGTTTGTTGGTAATCAATGTAGCGGTAATATCCTTCAGTATTGTCTGATGTGGAGGTCCACCAAAATGCGGTATTAGCTCCACTATTCATAACATTCAAAAGAGTAATACATCCCCCCGGTCTGGCATTGAATCCATATTTATCGTTTCCGTACAATGGGCTAAATTCAGGCCAACCACGGGAGTATTTCGACGTCAACAAATTGGCTTCCTCAACTCCTCTCCAGCCAAAGGCGTTGGCCGCTTCAGTACTCATACCAATGTGTTTTTCCAAAATTTTCCAATCTTCGTCACTCGGTATTTTCCAGCCTTTGGGTGCAATTTTTCTTGCATCTTCAATACATTGAAAGTTATACAAATAACCGAAAAGAGAATCGTTGTGAAAAGTATAAGTACTTTGATTTTGGGAGTTCCAGGCAGATAATGCATCTTCTTGAGACAGGTATTGAATGGTATCGTCATTTTGAAAACGATTGGATGCCAAATTTTCTGCCATCCACCATTGATCGCCAATCTTCACCGTTGTAAATGTATGTCCGTTGTTATCTATCCCCGTTCCATACTCGATGTCTATGGTATCATTTTTTTCTTTATTGCATCCCAGGAAAATAAGGGTGCTCAGCAGTAAGTAATGTGTTATTCTTTTCATGATAATTATATCTTGAATAAGGTCAAAATTTGTGTTCCCAATGGAGCAGTAATTTGGATGTAGTATACACCGGGCATCAGATGACTGATGTCCATCGTGTTGTTGTAATTAATCCCTATATCATTAACGTTTTCTGTTGATATCATCGTTCCAAATGCATTGAACCATTGAATCGTAATATTTCCATTTTCTGGCTGAACCACGTTGATTCTGACTTGATCCTCAGCAGGATTGGGATAGAGCCCGCATTCAAAAGTACTAACCAATAAATCAGGACAAACTTCTGTGATATTGCGGTTGTTGCAATCGCCTGGGTAGCAGCATAATTCCTCCATCATAATGTTTGCTTTAGGATCATAATTGCAAGCAAGAGAATCCGTGCAGCCGATGATGGCTTTGTTCAGACAACTTCCTTCTTCAAAGCAAATGAAAGCGGGGCTGTATTCCAAGTAACTGGGGTCGTTACATCCGCAAGCATAAGGATAGGAAAGGAAAGGGTTGTATAGTTGATTCTCACCAATGAGGGTGTCTTGTGCAACATATTCAATGGATTGTAGATTTCCTTCATTGTCAAAAAACACAACTTCTAAATTGATGTTAAATGAAATTTCTCCAGCAGTGGTAAGTTGAGCAAGCATAACATGATTGCTGTCGGTTACAACACCAGAGTAGGGAACACTTGGGGCTAGATAAAATTGGTTGCTTTCATAAGAATTTCCCGGCACAATGGATCCGAAAATCGTACTATCAATGCCAAAAGTAAGATAGTCAGTTGTTAAAAAATTAGACCAGGTCGCAGCGGCCGTCACCATTGTATCAATTCCATCGGCCTGGGTAAGAGCTAAGCCCATTTCACTGTTTTGATTGTTCATCAATCCTTGTGGTAGCATTTCACTGCCTCCATCACTATTAGAACCACCGATAAAAGAACCGTTGGTATCTTGATTTTTAGGAAGACCAAAGTATAAATTGGGGCCTTGTTTAGCTACTTGACCAATTGTTAGATAAGTGTCCAAGGCAACCAAGCTTTCTCCCAATCTTGGTTTAAGAAAATCTTTACCAAATGATTTGCCTTCAGTGGCATGATTAAAAAACGGTGCACTGCTGCTGATGGTAAATGCATGGTTGGCATCTCCGAAGATTCTAGAAACAGCGCTTCCAGGCAATAATTTGGCATAGATGCGATAAGTGGTTGAACCTTCCAGGAGTATTCCACCTGTAGTATCGGTAGCATCATCAGTATCACTGATGTAGTATTTCTCAATGAAGAGATTTTGCAATTGTGAAAAGCTTTGTTGGGCCATTAATCCCAAGCAAAGGCCCAAAAATAATTTTAGTGCTTTCATATTTTGTACTGAATAGAAAGTTGATAAGTTGTACCATAACGGAAGTTGTCGTAATCATACCAGCCATCTGTGTTGGTGATATTACCTGCTTCATTGATGCGGTCAATTTGATAAGATCTTCTGACCGCTGTATTTAAAATGTCCCTGATGGTAAGGCTAGCTGACCAATGGTCATTAATTTTTTTGTTGACTTTAAAGTCAATCATGTGACGTGGCATTTCATAAACATCAGGTCTACCTACAATGGCACCCGCGATAACCAATCTCGGTCCTTGAACATTGTAAGATACGGTGGCACTTAATCCTAGGCTGTCAGCGGTGTAACTTAGGATACTGTTAATGAGGTATGGCGCTTGACCAAACATGGGCCTTCTCAAAGTATCCAATGGTGTATAAACTTTCTTTCCATCAATAACTTGTAAATCTTTTCTGATGAACTCTGCCTCAGATTTAACCAATGTTACGTTGCTTTTGAATTCCAATGCGCGTGTGATCTGAATGTTTCCTTCCAATTCCAATCCCAATACTGTTGACTTCTCAATATTGTCCCAGGTAATACCCGCTGAGCCAAATCCCATTTCGATATGGTTATTAAAGTCCTTGTAAAAAGCACTAATCGATGCATTGTGTCCTTTTTTGAAATAGGTTTCTGCACGGAAATCAAAGTTGTGAATGGTCACCATTTTTAAGTCAGAATTTCCATATATCAATGTTCTGAACTCATTGTCAACGATAGCAGCATCACTTAATTCCCTGATGCTAGGACGCGCAAGCGATTTTGAGTAGTTGAATCTCAAGTTGGTTTGTCCCAATGAATCTGAAACCAACTTGTAAACCAAACTAGCATTGGGTAGAAGATCCAATTGTTCAATGGATGCAGGATTGACTAAAGGAAACCCACCCACATTCTCTCTTCTAAAATCATCTTTTTCATAACCTTGGGCATAGTAGCTGTCCACATCAACAAAGATGTCCGTTTGTTCAGCTCTTAAACCACCAATTAATCTGAGACTAGATGATTTCTCATAGTCAAAAAATGCATAGGCGCTGTAAACATCGCTTTGTCCAAAGCTGTGATCCCTGGCAAAATTGTTTCGGATGTAATAGTAATCTAAGGTACCATCACGCATAACAAATTTGGAAGGATCTAGGAATTGATCAATGTTACCAGAGGTGAATGTCTCAAGATTCAGATTGTTTCCTTGAAATAATTTGTACTCATCGTTGTCTATCTTTCTATAGTTTCTTAAAGCAGATCCTCCCCAAAATATTTTTCTTGTTAATCCTTCTTTTTTCAACTTATGAATGGGTTGAGAGAAGTCAATTCTGCTGTCCAAGAGATTTTCGTTAAGATATCTGTAGAATCTTCTAATACCCTCTCCAAAGGTGGGCGCAAATGTGTAGGCCTGAATTTCATTGTTGACGAGGTTGTAACTATATTGATTCACTTTGAAATCTGGTGCAATACTGTTGGCTTTGGTATAACTAGCATTGAAGTTGATTTTTAGTTCTTTCTCTGGAAAATAATGTTCCGTGCTCAGTTGATGAATCAATTGTTTTCTCTGCTCATAGAATATGTTGTTGACAACAGAAATATCCTGCTCATCAATTGTTCCATTTGGAGAAATAAAAGGCTTTCCTTCATATTGCGCGACATCATTGGTTCCAATGATATTTGGCATATATAACAAACCAATTTTATGATTGGGGCTTAGTTTGTAATTGGCATTCAACAGAACGTTCCAAGAATTGGTTTCACGACTGATGCGGGCATAGTCCTGACGGTCTATGGGGTAATCCAAAGTTTCATCGCCAACGCGTTGTGAAGATCCGTTGGGGTCATAACGGTAATTGGTACCGTATCGCATACCAATGAAGTATCCCAATTTTTTTCCAAATAATTTGGTTTCATTTCCTATGCTGAAATTCTGACTAAAATTCATGGGAGCTTTTTCCACACGAGCATTCCAGTTGTTAGCAAAGCCATTGTTATAATCTGTTCCATCTGGGTTAATCAAAGCATATGCCTGTGGTTTGTATTGACTGGTGTACTCTTGTTTAGCGGCGGCAACTGCAGCGGGATTATTGAGTTGATTGGCAGGAAGTAAACCCAGTTCTACCAATCCCAAAGCCAAGTAATTATCAGCTGTTGCATTTCCATCTGCCCATCCATGAATTCCAAGGTTGGAGTAAAAGTCGCCCAAACCTAAGGATACCAATTCGTCATATGTAGTTGGAGCCAAATTAGGTACTATAATTTCGTCTTTTTCCCTTCTTCTCATTCCATTGTCAAAGCCCCAGCGATCTGTTTTACTCTTGGCTGAGGTAATAAAATCTTTGAAAGTGACTTGGGGATTATAACCAAACTGTGATTCAACATTGATGCTCAATTGATCTGGATAATCTTTTGTTTCAACAGATATATAAGCACCAGACCAATCAGAAGCCAAATTGGATTGTGCAGTCTTTGTGATGATGATATTATCAATCAAACTAGAAGGAAAGATGTCCAATTTAATGTTGTTGGTCAATGGGTCTAGCGTTGGTATACGAGATCCATTCAAAGTTGTCTTGACATAGCGATCACCGATACCCCTTACGGTAATCAAACCTCCTGACGTTGATACACCTGAAACCCTAGCTATGGCATTGACCACGTTTTGGTCACCTGTCTTTTTCATGGTTTCAGAAGAGATGTAATCAATGGTAGTGGCAGAATTCATCTTCACCTTTTCCATGTAGGTATCATTGGACTTAGCCACTTTACCTACAATGTCAAGTCCTTTTACAACATAGGAACTGTTAAACAAGATAATGTTCCTAACGAGTGTTTGGTTGTTTTTTAGGATAACTGTATCGACATTGGTTTTGAAACCAGTCATGACATAATTGATGGTGTAAGGTTTGTTGTTAGGGATGTTTAACTCATACAACCCATCAAAATCTGTTTTGGACAGAATAGATTGATTCTCGATGACCACGACAACTACACCAAAAACAGGTTCTCCTTTCTCATCGGTGACTTTGCCTTTGAGAACTCCTTGAGCTAAGCCAATGGTGGAGATAGAAATGAAAATAAGGATGGAAAGGAGACCTCTCATGGATTTATTTTTTGATGAAGGATAGTTTTTGAATCTGACCGTCATTGTTGATGTTAACGGTATATAGGCCTGTAGCCAATTGGGCTACATTCAATGATACATTTGACTGTTGCGTATTCTCAGAAAGTACCAAAGATCCGGTGGTGTTGTATACACTGATTTGTCCAATGGATTGTTTCATGTTGTTTTTAATAACAACGAAATCAGTCGCTGGGTTAGGGAAAATGCTCATGCTGTTTCTTTGTCCGATATAAGAAATACCATTGGGTTCTTCTGGTGTGCTCTCGTAGATCAAAGTGCTATCAGTCAATTCTCCATTCTCAGGATTCTCGGCAACAAAAATCTCACTTCCTCCTACCTGAGGGGTTCCCAACTGAAGATTGAGTTTGAATGAAAAAATGCCATCTGTAGTGAATTGTCCGATTAATACCATGTTACTTGCAGTAACGCCAGTAACGCCACCCAAAGCTGCAATCGTTCCGTTGTTAGTGACAAAATCAGAACCAGGTGTTTGATCAAACAAATCCAACTCTGAACTGATACCTAAAATATTTGGGTTAATTGGGGTACCTGGCATCATACCATCTACACCATCAGTTCCTGTTACAGGCAATCCCATGGCCGTTGTAACATTGGCAATAAGACCATCGTTGTTTCCAATTGTTCCATCTGTATCTTCAGTTTTCAAAACACCCATTTTGGTAGCCGCAACGCCACCTACAGTCAAATAGGTGTCAATCATCTGTGTGTTTTTCTTGGTGTTGTTAACACTGGTTCCCTGGTAAACAGCAACACCGTAGTTGGGATCGTTGAAGAAAGCGGTAGTGGTGTGAATCTCAAGTGGATGAGCTGCATTTCCAAACATCTGAATAAAGCTGTAACCATCTTGTAAATCTGCGTAAACCCTGTATGTGGTTGATCCAACATGGAGTGGGTAAGTAGCGAAGTTGTCCGCTGCATCAATTGAATCTGCTGCATCGGAAACGTAGTATTTTTCAACAACAATTCCTTGCAATCCTTGCGCTTGAACTTGTTGGTTGGAAACCACAGCCATTAGGCTTAGTCCTGTGAAAATGGAGTAAATATTTTTCATGATTTGTTGTGTTTATTATTTTTTCTTTTCTTTTCTTTTCGGGTTGTTCCTTTTAGGATGGGGCAGAGTATTTCTCCTTGTTGTGGGTTGCTCCAAACATATTTAATGGATTTTCCTTTTGGAGTGCCTACCATAATGTTCAATTCAAAGTCCAATTCTCCTGCGGTAGTTAATTGAGCAATCAAAACATGATTAGAACCAAGGGAGTCGAGACCAATAGATCCTTTACCCAAACATGCCCATGCACCATTGTTAATTTCCAGGTGATCGGATTTTGTTACCATCATTAAGTTTTTTAATGTTGAATCCAATTGGAACAAATTGACAATCGGCAATTTTTCAGTTTCATACATACCATCACGTTCTTTCAAACTGTATTCCATCCATTTGGAATCGTTGGTCAGATAATTTTCTTCAAATTTCTCAGAGAGAAGGTTGTCATCCGTATCCATTTTTTTGGGGACTCCCAAGAATCGCTCTCCAGCTGCCCCTGCGGTGAACCAAGAATCAAGCAATGTGATATTTTTTGCAAGACTTCTTTCGGGAATAACATTAGGGTAAGTATTTCCAATTCCTGCGTGGTTATAAAATGCCGCGTCTGAATGGAAAATCAAAGGATGTGCAGAGGTTCCGTAGGCGGCTTGAAATCTGTAGTTGGGAGCTAAATCGAGGTATACTCTATAAGTTTTCGATTTATTCTTCAATTCGCCACTGATTTTCCCAGCCCTACTATCCATTTCATTGGACTGATAATAATGCTCAATGTAAATGCCCTCAAGACCTTCAAAAGTCTGAGACAAAGAACATGTCCAGATGAGAGCAAAAAGAGCGATAAACAGATTTTTCATTTTCAATTATCTTGAAATCAGGAAGGATTCTGTGTGGGTGCCAAGAATGATGTTATATATGCCATTGGCCCATTCTCCAACATTCAATTGAAGGCTGCGCTCAATTTCTCCATCAAACATTTTTTGGCCCATTTGATTGATGATGATAAGTTTGCTGTTCAACGGTTGATCAACAGCACCAATGGTGATCCACTGGTTGGCTGGGTTAGGGAAGAGTTGAAGAAGCATTGATTCATTTTCTAATACATGAGTACTTATTTCACCGTCGCAGTTTTCATCAATGTCGTTATCAGGAATTTCAACTGCGTTAGGGTTAATGTTGCTATTGGTATCATCACAATCGGTATCCGTTTCAGTTCCGCAAGCAGCCATTGTAGTGCTACCAAATCCATCCAAGTCCAAATCTTCATAAAGGAGTAAGGCATCGTCACAATCATCACTGTTTTCAACAAATCCCTGAATGGGAGCGCAGGCATAGGCTGCAACATTGGCATCACCATATCCATCAGCATCAGCGTCGGCGAAGAAAGTAATCAACACAAACTCATCCACTTCATCATTGCAATTGTCATCGATATCATTACAAATCTCAGTTTGAAATGGGTATATGTTTACGTCACTATCGTTGCAATCACCCGTCTGAACTTCCCCGCATGCTGATAAGATTTCACTGCCATAGCTGTCGTTATCCAAATCTTCGAAAAGAATCAAAAAGTCATCGCAATCCTCACCGTTATTTACATAGCCGAGAGGCATGTCACAAGCCAAAATCGCTTCGTCGATATTACCAAATCCGTCAAAATCGGCATCGAGATAATAGGTGTTTTGTACAAATTCATCAATCTCTCCGTCACAATTATTGTCTACATTGTCACAAGCCTCATTGGCACCTGGAAAAATGAAGGCATTGTTATCTGAACAATCGTCAGCATTGTTTACAAATGAAATGATTGGGTTGCAGAGCAAAAGAGAGTTATCAGGATTCCCAAATCCATCAGCGTCAGCGTCAAAAAAATAGTACATTGGATTAGCGCAAGTGTCCAATTCCATGGCGTAAGATGCTATACTGGAAGACAATAGGAGGAAACAAAAGCTGATAATTGTTTTCATGGTACTGAATTAGAAATTGTCAGGTGCAAAAAAAGATGCACGAGACTAAGCTATTGAAGATTCAATGTTATATTTATGAGAACTGAACGGCTTGTATATTATTTTTATGTTAATTCAGCATGAATTGAATATTTGCAACGGATCGTTTTCTACCATTCGCGTAAGATCATTCGACGCGTCTTATCTTTCAATGTTGCTGGACTTTTTTTTCACACAAGCCAGTATGCTCTAGATACGGAATTGGAGGTCAAAGCATTTTGAAATGCCCATGGGCCGTTATTCCATAAAACCAATCCGGGGAACTTGAAATTTATTATCCAATGAAGCAGTATTCAAGGTCTGTAGCCTGAAATTTTTTATTGAAACGGGCAACGCTTTTGTTGCTTGAACCCATAAAATGAATCTGGGTAATTTGATGTTGGTCGTGCATCTCTTTCATCAAATGATGCAAGAGATAGGACATGACATGTAACTCCCGATAATCCTTGTCTGATGCATTTTGGATAGTATACAAGGTTCCATTGAAAACACCATACATCTGCATGGCCACCATCAAACCATCGCAACTGAGACTGGCTATTTTGATCATGCCTCTTTCATGGCCTGATTGAAACAGTTGTTCAAGTTTTATTTGTTGAACTTGTGGCCATTCATATGGATGATGGCGCTTCATGAACTTGGCAAAGCCCTCCCAAGTTTGATTAAAGTTTATTTTAAAGTTTTCTCGCTCTGCCTTCTGCAAGTTTTTTTTAAGCTCCCTTGAAATTCCGTCTCCAAGGTAAGGTGCAATTTGCACCCTATGCAACTTGACATTTCCTTTCACTTCTACCCCAGGTTGCACATGTATTCCTTTCAACAAACCTTTTCCTGTGATTTTTTGGAGCATGCTTGTCTTCTCTTCATTCGCGAGGTTGAGACCAATGCACTCTACATATTTCACATAAAGAGGCGTCTTGTTGCTGCTGATGATTCCCCATTTTTTAATTAATGCATCTGGCATCACGGCGTCATAATCGCCCTTCACCCATCCTTTCCATGTGGGAAGGACGGCATTCCAATACCAACTCAAAGAGAAAATAGCGCCGTTGTTTTTTGCAACACAGCTGTCCCACGCTGAGGCATCAATATCTGATGCTGGTATTTTTTTCCAATCACTTGACATGACGCTTCAATAATACAAGGTTTTTAGAATAGAGACAAAAAAAAGGTACCCAATGGTACCTTTTTGTAGCCCGTAGGGGAATCGAACCCCTGTTTACAGAATGAAAATCTGCTGTCCTAACCCCTAGACGAACGGGCCATCGTTCGCTTTAGCGGATGCAAATATAAACTTTTTTTTTCATCTTCAAAAAAAAAATCAAAAAAGTAGGCGTTTGCTTGAATTATCTTCGGCATGGTTTTTATCCCGAGAATTGTCATGAAAAAAACAGCATCTTTTTTACTCTGGTTTGTTTCATTTGCCCTTTTGCACACTCAGTCAATAGGGCAAAATGTAAACATTCACGCCAAATTCAATCAATTGCCCAACGGCAATATGAAAGTGATTTTGGAATACATGAACGGTCAGGAGTGGAAACAAGTCGATAACAAACCCCTTGATAAAGATGGTAATGTTGATTTTCAATTTTCACCACCAGTGGAGGGTCAATATCGTTTTCGCTTTCCTTCTGGTAAAAGCAGCGTCATTTGGACAGACTTCATCATTACCAAAGGAAAAGACGAACCCAAATCCATGGATTTTGTTATGGGATACAACGAGCTTGTGGGTAAGCCGCTTCTAGTCGCAAACTCGCCTGAAAATAAACTCTACCTCGAGTTAATGACCCAATATCTGGCTTTTGACGCAGCGCGCACCGCCACACCTGTAAATCCCGATTTGTTGAAAGCTTCCATCATCCAATTGAATGCTACGTCGCGCCGAATGGCCATACAAAACAAGGGTACTTTTACCGGCGATGTTGTTGCAGATCTGGTTTATCAGCCGGTTCGTTCTGACTACCCAGAAGAAAAACACAAAGATTTAAATGATTCACTCTTCTTCATCAAATTTGGAATCAGTAAATTGCCCTATTACAAATCTGGTGCCTTGCACCACAACTTGTTTGTTCGCAGTCTCGAGCGCTATTTCAAACATATGCAACACCAAGACTCCGATGATTACACCATTGATTTCATTGATGGTGTGATGTTTCGTTCGGGAGGATTGGAAGAGGTTGATCAGTTTTTGTTCAAGTATCTTTTGGACAAAATGCTGGGTTACAAAAGTGAAAAAGGACTGTCTCATCTTTTGTCCCATTACAGCCAAGATTGCACGGAAGACCACAGCACCAAATCTGCCAATGATCAATTGGTGGGCGCGCTGAATGAGGTAGCTCCTGGCAAGAAGGTGTGGCCCTTGAAGTTGCCTGATATCAATGCCAATCCCATTTCGCTTTTTGATGTATGCAAAAAGAACAAGATGACGGTACTCCTGTTTTGGAAGAGCAGTTGCAACCACTGCGAGGAGTTCAAGCCAATACTAAGAGGACTTTACGATCAATACCACAGTCAAGGTTTGGAAGTTTATGCCATATCCATTGATAAGGATATCAATGAATGGAAGACTTACGTCAATGCGCATCCACAGCCTTGGAAAGATACATTCTTGGACTATGCTGTGCGCAAAGAGTTCAACAACCATTACCCTGTGCCTAGCACACCAACCTTGATTGCATTGGATGCCAATGGAAAGGTTATCAGTAGATTGATCGTGCGCAGCAAGATGGAAGATTTTTTAAAAGAGTATTTTAAGTAGTCACGATTTGCATAACAAAAAAGGGTTGTCTCAAATGACAACCCTTTTTTATTCTTCGAGATGTATTTTTCAATTTCCACCATTTACCTCGTAATCATTGTTTCCGACGGTCACCGTTAGGCCGTTGTTGCATTCGCCAGATCCCCAATCAATGATTCTATTTTGGCCTTCTTCTGGATCAATGGTCATGACACCTTGAACAATCCATGAACAACCTACTTTGGCGATCAATGGCTCATCAATATTCATGGTGTAAGAAACGTTGTTTCTGTTGATGCCATTTCCCCCTCCTGAGATGCTGTAGACGTCATCAAACATATTGAATAGGGTGGTATAACCTTCCGTCCAAGTGCGCGTTCTGTTGCCGTTCCAAGTAGCTGCCCACTCACTATTGGGAGCCGTGATGGAGGCTGATACGGTAATGTCAAATACAGGTTGTCCTTGCGCATTGAAACCCTCATTCACGATGGTTTTACTGCCACTGATGGAGTAACCATCAATGGAAAAATTCTCAGGACTTACAGTAATGATTGTTCCTAGTGTGCGGTAGCGTCCGGTATAGGTGATGGTTAGAATGCCCTTTCGTACGCGCCCATCATTGCTTGCGCAATCATCAGTACCGTAATCAATGACCATTACTTTTGGGGATGAACTTGTATCAACTGTTATTGCATCTATGCAGGGGTCATCCAATGTTTTAATGCCTGCAGTAGAATTGGATGCTTGATCCACGATTTTAAACATATCATCAAACAATCCCTCGATGATATTCTGATCCTTTATAATGGTGGTGTTGCGATTATCTCGCCATTTACCGCATCCGGACAAGAAGATGAACATCGTACTTGCGCTCAAAAAAGTAGCGACTTTCATTTGCTTTTTCATTTGTTAAAGATATTATCGTTTTCCCTTAGGCTTTTGCTCTTTCTGTTTTTGTTTGCGTTCTTTCAGTTTCTCACCCATCTCTTTTTTGAATTTCGCATCCAAGCCAATGAGTATTTTGGCCTTTTCTAAACCAATGGCTTGAGCACTATTTTTAATGTATTGGGTCACCTGTTGGGATTCTTCAATTTTAAGCAACTCAAGTCTCTTTCCATAGTCATCAAGGTCGCTCATGTTTTGTATGGATGAGGTGTCTTCATGCAATTGTTTCATTTTTTTTTGATGCTGTTTTTTGCTCTCTTCAAAGGCGTTGTAAATGGGCCAGAATTTTTCGGCCTCTGTCGGTGAAAGATTTAACTCTTTTGTGTAATAGGCCCTTCTTAGGCTTTCAATTTTCTCTTTAGAAGGTCCGTTTTTTTGCGGCCCTAGGTGATCGGTTTGTGCCCAAACAGCGGCGCTCATTAACGCGGCCATAATGAAGGTGATGATAGACTTTTTCATATTGATGGTTTATTTAAATTCAATTTCAAATTAAAAATTCTCTTCCCAATCCAACTCCCGAATCATGTCTTCTAACTCCTCATCAGATACTTCTTGGATGGCCAATTCCCAGTTGAGATCTTTGTGTTCAGCATTCTCTTTCATTTGTTTTATTTGGCAACATGAATCTTCATGATTTGAATTTTGTGGAATGATGGTGGTGTCCTTTAGTACAACTTCTTTTTTAACTAATGGAGTCTCTTGGGCAATTGGAGAGGTTGAATTTGTGTTTACGTTTGACGGGTTTTGAAATAAAAGGAACATGAGCAAGAAAACCGCAGCCAATCCCATAATGGTTAGCAATGCAATCGATTTTTTGTTGGTCGTTGATGGACGTCTTATCTGGGAAAAATGTATGGGCTGCATTTCCATATTCATCCGAATGCGTTGTTGCACGCATGTTTTAAGTTTATCAAAATATTCCTCATCAACATAAGAGGTATTTTTCCAAGCTTGTAGTTTATTCAATTGCTCCGGATTCAAATCTTCCTGAAATAATGCATTGTCTGAATGATTGTTCATGTACTTCTTTTTTGAAATATTACTTTTATTTTCTCAGCAGCATGATGATAGCTCGCTTTGATTGCGCCTACGCTGGTTTCTGTAATTGTAGAAATCTCTTCATATGATTTTCCCTCGAAATACTTAAGAATAAAAACCGCCTTTTGTTTTTCAGGAAGGCGATGCAACGCTGCTTCTAATGCCATTAGGATTTCATCGCCATCAAACGGGAAATCATTTGAAGTTTGGGTATGATGATTAACCAAGTTGGTTGTCTTTGATTGTCTTTCTATATTCCTCAGTGCTTCACGATAGGCTATGGTATGAAGCCAGGTGGAAATTTTTGATTGTCCCTTGAATTGATCCCATTTCTCCCATGCAATGACAAATGTATTTTGACAAATGTCGTTGGCATCTTCATGGTTATTGACCATCCTACGAACAAAATAGTAAATGGGTTTTTGACAAGCGTCAACCGCGTCCAAGAACGCCCGTTCTTTTGCCAAGGCGCCGTTGGGATTGTCTTTTTCGTGCGGTTGTTTCATGAATGTGAGAGCAGGAGTTACAAAGAAAGTTTAATCTGCTGTTAGATTTTTTTTCTGCCTCAATTGTCTTTAAGTTTGTTCATACCAAAACAGTGGGATTATGGGAGTATACGTCATCGGAGAAATTGGACAAAATCACAATGGTTCACTGGATCTTGCCAAGCTATTGGTTGAGATTGCAGCACGCCCCATCAAAGAAAATTTATTCAACCTCTCATTGCGTCCCATGGACGCTGTCAAATTAACCAAAAGAGATTTGAAGGAAGAGTTGTCTCAGTCACAAATGAACAAGCCTTATGAAAGTTTTCATTCATTTGGTCGAACGTATGGCGAGCACAGGGAAGTACTTGAATTGACGGATGAGGAGCACTATGAAGTATACAAACATGCCAAGCAGTTGGGTTTGGATTTTGTTGAAACCCTTTGCGCAGTGGGTTGTTTGAGTATGCTCAAATATTTTTCACCTGACAAATTGAAAGTGGCCAGCAGGGACCTAACCAATTTGCCTTTGCTGCAAGCATTGGCAGAAACCCGCATACCCATTATTCTCTCTACTGGTATGGCTGGGAAAAAAGAATTGGATGAAGCCTTGCAAGTGATCCATCGTTATCACAGTGACATTTCTATTTTGCATTGTGTCTCCCAGTATCCGACGGAACCACGAAATGTAAACTTGAATACATTGTCCTACCTTCAAAAGAATTACGCTGATTATACCATAGGTTATAGTGATCATACCATCGGTATTGCTACACCTGTTGCAGCTGTTGCCATGGGCGCGCAAATCATAGAAAAGCATATCACCTTAGACCGTAACATGAAGGGTACAGACCAAGCAGGTTCTTTAGGTATTGATGGCATGAATAGAATGGTACGTGATATCCGGTTGTTGGAAATGCAAATGGGTGTAGAAGATATTTTTATTTCTGATGGGGTAGAGGCGGCCAAGTTTAAGTTGGAGCGTTCCATTGCAACCAATAGATCGATGAAAGCCGGGGAAGAAATTCAAGAAACGGATTTGCACATGTTGTCACCAGGTGATGGTTTCAAATGGTTGGACAAAGATTTGGTCATCGGTAAAAAGTTGGCTTTGGATATGCCTGCTGATGAAATTATCTACCCCAATATGCTTCAGTCATGAAACAAAATTCACTCTTGCCCAAAGTTGTTTTTACGGACATAGATGGAGTCTGGACAGATGGCGGAATGTATTATGATCAAACGGGAAATGAATGGAAGAAATTCAACACCAGAGATTCTGCTGCAATTTTGTTTTTAAGACAACTTGACATTCCCATTGTGGTGATAACAGGTGAGGATACCAATATCATGCGCAAGAGAGCAGAGAAACTGAAATTGAACTTTGTTTATCATGGTGTCAAGGATAAAGTGGCCGTGGCAAAGTCTTTTTGTGAAACACACAATATTCAATGGAGTGAAGCCGCTTTTATTGGTGATGATTTGTTGGATATTCCGCTTTTAAAACTGGTTGGTTATTCAGGTTGTCCTGCAGATGCCCCCAAGTATATTCAGTCATTGGTAAAAAAAATAACATCAAAGAAGGGGGGTGAAGGGGCCTTCCGAGATTTTGTCGAAGAATTGCTCATGGACGCGGGAGTTTGGGATGAAGTCATTAAACATTGGACCAACAAATGATAGGATTGACCATTGTTTTCAAAGCCATTTGGATATTTGTAAAAGTCTTATTTTTTGGTGTATTTAAAGTCAACAATCCATTTGGTTGGTCTTGGAAGAAATGGATGACTGGTCACACATTCAGAACCACAGGTAAAAAGTCCAAAACCGATGTAATGGCTGTTCCTCGCTACGTGGTAAGGGCTGTGAGAAAAATTTTAGATCGACGAAGCCTCCCCGCTGTCTATCAAGAAGAATCGATTTATTGTCAGACCACCTCTCAAGAAGCACAGTTTTCCAATTACCTTAATGCCATTACTGGCAGAGAGTTCAAAGCTATTGTTTATCGGGATCATTCCCCTCACGGAATGGGTTGGTTAAGCAGGTTTGTTATGTTGTTGTTTGTGGGTTTTTTGTCTGTTGTATTGTTTATCTGCTCACTTTTCGCACAGCATCGATCTAGACTTGGGCTATTGATATTGCAATGGGTGGAGAATGTGTTGTTGTTCAATATCTGCTGTTCTTGGGGAGTTCAAAAGCTCTATTTTTTTGGAGGGTATGAAAACGATTCATGCTTTACAGGTTTGATGGCCAGGGCTATGGGCGTGCATTTGGTTACTATACCATCGGCAAATCCCATTCGGAATTTCTATCAACAAGTGGTGACAGACACTTTTGTGATTACCGCTGATTTTCAAAATACCGAATTCAATAAGTACAAGCATCATTGGCTTTGTTGTCATATAGAACAATGGCCTTTTATTGAGTTTTCCAAATTATCACCTTTTGTGAAAGGAGATGGTAATACCGTTAAAAAGTCAATAGGTTTTTTATCCCGCGGTGCTTGGTTGAGAAAGAAGAGAGCGGTGCATGCGCAAAACAACAACAAGGACTTTGAGTATGAAGAACGTTGCATGAATGCTTTGCGGGAATTTCTTAAGGCACATTCTGAATATACCCTTGTGATTCTCCCGCATCCAATGGAGTGCCACAAACCAGATTTGAAACAAGAGGCAATTGATTATTACAACGATTATTTCGCCGGTTTGAAAGTTGTTTTTTATGACAAGGGATTGAAATCCTATCAATGCTTCTCTGATGTTGATGTAACCGTTACAGCCATTTCTAGTGCAAACATAGAACGATTGTATTGTGGATACAAGGCCATGTTTGCTCCGTTGGGCGCTGAAATGGAATTTTTCTCAGGTTCTACCCTCGACAATATAGTGTGCAGATCAGAAGGGTCTTTTGATGCACTTCTTTCCGATATTCTTTCCCGAAATGAGGAAGATTATTTCAACCAATACCACTTGCAACCCTATCGATTTGATTCGATTAGAACTCGGCGTTGAGCGGTGTTCTTGGGAATGGAATAACATCACGGATATTACTCATTCCAGTGGCATACATCACCATGCGTTCAAAGCCTAAACCAAATCCGGCGTGGGGACATGTACCAAACTTGCGCGTCTCCAAATACCACCAAATGTGCTCCTCAGGGATGTTGAATTGTTTGCACTTTTCGAGCAAGACATCGTAACGCTCTTCTCGCTGTGAACCGCCAATGATCTCACCAATACCAGGGACCAACATGTCCATAGCAGCAACCGTTTTACCGTCTTCATTGAGACGCATATAGAACGCCTTAATCGCTGCTGGATATCCAGTTATGATAACAGGCTTTTGGAAATGTTTTTCTACCAAATAACGCTCATGTTCACTTTGCAAGTCAATCCCCCAACTGACATCATATTTGAATTTTTTCTTCTTGTAATGATTGGAGTTCATTAAAATGTCAATGGCTTCTGTATATGTGATGCGTTCGAAAGGACTATCAACAACAAATTTCAATCTTTCTACCAAAGGAATGGTTTGTCTTTCCTCTTGTGGTTTTGACTTATCATCTTGTTGCTCTCTTTCTTGCAAAAATGTCAAATCCTCCAAAGCGTTTTCCAAAACATGGTTTAGACAGAATTTCAGAAAGGCCTCAGCCAAATCCATGTTGTCATATATGTCATTGAAGGCTACCTCAGGTTCAATCATCCAGAACTCTGCCAAGTGGCGTGAAGTATTGGAGTTTTCTGCACGAAACGTAGGGCCAAAGGTGTACACTTTTCCCAATGCCAATGCAGCGAGTTCGGCCTCCAATTGTCCAGAAACAGTGAGGTTGGCTGATTTACCAAAGAAATCTTGACTGTGATCTACCTGGCCATTTTCATCTTTGGGAATCTGATTCAAGTCAAGGGTAGTCACCTTGAACATTTCACCGGCGCCTTCGGCATCGCTCCCTGTAATAATGGGGGTGTGCAAATAATAGAATCCGCGATCATTGAAGAATTTATTTACAGCAAATGCAAGATGGTGTCGCACCCTGAAAACCGCGCTAAATGTTGAAGTTCTAAAACGCAAATGCGCCTTTTCTCTGAGAAACTCCAAACTGTGTTTTTTCATTTGAATGGGAAACTCGTTGGGATCGCAATCACCAAGGATGGTGAGGGATTGACCAATCACCTCCACGTTTTGTCCTTTACCAAGACTTTCTTGCACTACACCAATAACAGAAACAGAAGTTCCAGTATACAAACGTTTTCTAAGATCCTCAGGTGTTTGTTCAGGGTTCAATACTACCTGGATATTGCGCAAGGTAGAACCATCGTTAATGGTCAAAAATTGATCGTTTCTAAAGGTCTTTACCCAGCCTTTGATATTGACTTCTTTGCCAATTTCGGCTTGGTCTAAAATGTGGATGATCTCTGTGCGCTTCATATTCTTCAATGAAGCACAAATTTAATCAATTATAGATGAACAGGGGTATTGATTTTTTCGGACTCTACTTTCCCGTCCCGCATACGGATGACGCGGTGAGCATGTGCGGCGATGTCTTCTTCGTGGGTTACCAAAATTACCGTGTTGCCTGAGTCATGGATTTCTTGAAAAAGCCGCATGATTTCATGGGAAGTCTTGGTGTCCAAATTACCAGTGGGCTCGTCTGCCAAAATAATGGAGGGCTTGTTGACCAATGCTCGAGCCACCGCAACGCGCTGACGTTGTCCTCCAGAGAGCTCATTGGGCTTGTGCAACATTCTATCGGCAAGACCAACTTGTTCCAAAACTTGCTTGGCACGTTTTAATCTTTTTTCTTCCGTCCATCCCGCATATACCAGCGGAAGGGCCACATTTTCAAGCGCAGTATATTTTGGCAAAAGATTAAAGGTTTGAAAAACAAAGCCTATTTCTTTGTTGCGAATTTCTGCTAGTTCATTGTCCGTTAAAGTAGAAACATTGGGACCGTTTAAGAAATAATCCCCGGAAGTGGGACGGTCCAAACAACCCAAAATGTTCATCAAGGTTGATTTTCCTGAACCTGAAGGTCCCATGAGTGCAACATACTGATTTTTCAGTATTTCTAAATCAACCCCGTTGAGGGCATTTACCGTCTCTTCACCGATGGTGTAACTCTTGGTTAAACCTTCTATTTTTATCATTGCACTCATGCATCAAATGTACTCGAATAGATTGACCCTGTAAAGCCTATGTGCTTTTTTAACGACCTATGCAACTATTGGCGTATATTTAGACTCTTAAGCATGGTAATAGAAACTTATGAAAAGAATCCTTACTCTCGTCGCCTTTTTGCTCGTTGGTTATTGTTCCAGCGCACAGATTACTTTGAACCCGGGAATTACAGCGGATCAAGCTGTTCAATATTTGCTTGGGCCAAACGTCACTTATTTTAATGCACAGTTCACTGGCGATCCTGGTCAATTGGGTTATTTATCCGGTGGCGGTGCGCCTTCGGCATTTCAAGTTGAGAACGGCGTTACCCTTTCCTCTGGTCATGTCAATGAATTGCAACTGGGGGCCAATGTTCCGGTTATAGCGAGTGGAGTGGCCAATAACCCTGATTTGTTGAGTGTGGCCAATTCGGTGTTCCCGATGATCGGTCTCAATTTGACTATTCAAGATGTCAATGACCAAGCCATATTAGAGTTTGATTTCATCGCTACAGGAAACACCTTGTCTTTTGATTATATTTTTGGTTCAGATGAATACTTGACATTCGTAGATCAGGTATACAATGATGTTTTCGCATTTTTTCTTGCCGGTCCTGGAATTACCGGTGATTATTCAGCTCCTCCAGGTTATCCAGGTGGTTCTACCAATATCGCCATTATTCCTGGTTCCAACCCAGCACTTCCCATCACCATCTCAAGCTTGAATAACGTAGACTATAATCAGTATTATGTCGATAATCCAGCTCCCAATGAGGACATAGGAAGCAATGGATACACAGTTCCTTTGTTGGCTACTTATCCTTTGCTTTGTGGTGAAACCTATCACATCAAGTTGGCGATTGCTGATGCGCAGGATGGGTCATTGCAATCATTTGTAACCCTAAGAGCGGGTAGCTTCAATGTGGGAAATAACTTGATTCAGCCTGTCAGTGTGAATATCTCCGGTAATCAAGGCGGAATTACCGGATTTCCTTCAAATGCAATTTTAGAAGGCGAGAGTTGTTACGACGGTTTCTTTGTGATTGCCCCTCCTCCTTGCTTATTGGAACCCGATACCATTACTCTTTATTTTGGCGGATCTGCCACATTGGGCGAGGATTATACTTACGATGGTGATACCACATTGGTGGTCTATCCCGGAACCTATGATACGCTTTATTTAAATGCTTTGGTTGATGATATGTCCGAGGGAACCAACACCATCACATTTGGAAGTATTACATCAACTTATGAAACCATTGATATTGGTTTTATCTATGTCGATCCTCTGGATACTTTGAATGGCGTAGACATGGATACCACCACGGCAACAATGATTATTGTTGACTACAATCCAATTAGCGTGAGTACACTCCCTGATATTGGTTTGTGTGAAGCCGTGATTCCCGAGAGTTATGGTCCCAACGCAATCAACGCAAACACTGGTGTTCCCCCTTATTTGTATCAATGGGAAAATCCACTGGGAGATATTGTTTCTAACAATGACACCGCATTTTTTCAATACCAAGCCCCCGGAATTGTTCCAGGACAATATTGGATGACCGTTACCGATTTTTGCGGTCTGACGGATTCGTTGTCTTTTGAGGTAACCGATCCCGTCCCCGTCAATGTCAATGCCTTGAGCAATGTTGTACTTTGCCAATCTCCTATCAATGTGAATGTTGAAAACGCCATTTCTCAAGGTGCAGCCCCTTATTCTTTTACTTGGAAGAATCCAGCCAATCAAACTGTGGTAACGAATAGTGCCAATGCCGTTTTCACTTTCACTCCTGGTGATGCTACCTTGACCAACGGAAACTATGAGGTGATCATCAATGATTATTGCGGAACTTCAGATAGCACGACATTGAACTTGCAGATCCCTGTTCCACCCATGAAACCTATCACTTTGCCCGACTCACTGATATTGGGATTGTGCACCACGGATACATTGACTTTGACTGCATGGACCAATGAGAATGTCTCTTACAAGTGGTGGTATTATGATGCAACGGATTCTATTACCGATAATAATGCAGATTGGACATCGGCTTCCTACTTTATTGGAAGTGCTTTTCCAATGACGTATTGGTGTCGTGTCACTGAGCCGCAATGTGGTTATTACGAATCTGTCAACTACACCGTTTTGCCAGTGGCCTGCACGGTGGAATTTCCCAATTTGCTTTCAGGCTTTGCAGGAGATGCCAAATCATTTAGTTTGTTGTGTAATCCAGAGGTGTATGCTGAGGAGTTTGAAGCAGGTCAACCCATCGGTAACCAAACTTTCCACATTTGTGGATTGTTCAATCCTTATGACTCTACCTGGAAATACCCCAATTCCACTTTAAAAGTATTCAACCGATGGGGAACCATTGTTTACGAAAGCGGAGACTACAAGAATGATTGGAAAATTTCAGATCTAGCAGAGGGAGTGTACTACTATGAATTCGTGTGGAACAGACCCAAAAAGGAATATTACACAGGTTCATTCAATGTGTTGAAGTAAATTATTTTTATACCAATAAAGAGCCGGTCATTTCGATCGGCTTTTTTATGTCCATCAAATGCAAAATAGTGGGCGCAACATCAGCCAGGATACCATCTTTAACGCTACTCACTGAATCAGAAATAATCCAAACAGGTACCGGGTTAGTGGTGTGCGCGGTGTTGGGGGAACCATCCTCATTGATGGCTTTGTCTGCATTGCCATGGTCAGCAATGATGACGAATTGATAGCCATGTTGAATACCAAATTCAACCAACTCTTTCAAGCATTGGTCTACCGTTTCTACAGCCTTGATAATAGCCTCCCAAACCCCAGTGTGTCCCACCATGTCAGGATTGGCAAAGTTGAGACAAATGAAATCAGGTGATTCCTTTGCCATGACGTCTTTGGTTTTTTCCAAAATACCTTGTGCTGACATCTCAGGCATTAAGTCATAGGTGGCCACTTTGGGTGAGGGGACCATGCCTCTTTGCTCTTTATCAAAAGGCTCTTCACGACCGCCACTAAAGAAAAAAGTGACGTGTGGGTATTTTTCTGTTTCAGCAATTCTCAATTGAGATCTTCCCGCATTGGAAATGACTTCTCCCAATGTCTGCAACAGATTGTCTTTTTGAAAGATAACATGCACATTTTTGAACTTCTCATCGTATTGCGTCATTGTAATATAGTGCAATGCTGGAATGGGAGTCATTGCAAATTCAGACAATGAATACTGACTCAAAACCTCTGTGATTTCCCTGCATCTGTCCGTTCTGTAATTGAAGCAAATAACAACATCACCTTCTGATATGGGGGCAAATTGAGATTCAATGATAATGGGTTCAATGAATTCATCGGTTACTTCCTTTTGGTATGAAGCCTCAATTCCTTCGGTAGCATTGGAATATTTTGAGCCAATGCCTTGGGTCATCAAATCATAAGATTTTTTAATCCTCTCCCATCTTTTGTCTCTGTCCATGGCAAAATACCGTCCGATAACGGATGCTATCTTAACGCCTGTGGATTCAATGGCACCTTCGAAAGCTTGAATATAACCCATTCCACTTTGCGGATCGGTGTCTCGTCCGTCTGTGATGGCGTGCACTCGGGTGACAACCTCAGGGAATTGGGAAGCAATCTCACAGATGGCTGCAGCATGAAGCCAGTGGGAGTGAACACCTCCATCGCTTATTAATCCAATGAGATGAACAGTTTTTTTGTTATTCTTGGCGTATTCAAACCCAGCAAGTAGGGTCGGATTAGAATAAAATTCCCTTTCGCGAATGTTTTTGTTGATTCTAACCAATTCCTGAAACACAACACGACCAGCGCCGATGTTCATGTGACCAACCTCTGAATTTCCCATTTGGCCTTCTGGAAGTCCGACGTGCTCGCCATCCGTTCTCAACGTGGCATTGGGGTATTTTTGGGACAAGCTATCGGCAAAAGGTGTTCGTGCATTTGCAATGGCATCTGAGTTGTCTTTTTTGCCAATTCCCCATCCATCCAAAATGACCAAGGCTACTTTCTTATTGTGTTTTTCCATGATAAGGTAATCTAATTTCGATGATACTTCCTTGAGGCGCATTCTGACGAATCAGAATGGCTCCGTTGTAAATCTTTAATATGTTTTGAACCAAGTGCAATCCCAATCCTGTTCCTGGTGGTTTTCCTTTGCTTTGAGAACCTCTGTAAAAAGCTTTGAGGACTTGTTCTTGTTCCTGTTCTTTGAAACCTATTCCTTCATCCTTAACTTGAATAATGATTTCATCGGTCTGAATCAGCGAAAGTGTGATATTACTGCCCTGAGCACTGTATTTGGCAGCATTATCCAAGAGGTTGGAGAGCAAGGCATTCATGAGCTCAGGATCAAAAGGAAAAATGAGCGCACCTTTTTTTTCTAAATTCCATTGATGGGTTGGATACCATTGACGGTATTTCTTCAATGCCGATTCTGCAATGGCTTCTAACTCAATGGTAGAATTCCAAAGGTTAATGCCTGCACCATCTGTACGTGTTGCAAGCAATATGTTTTCTATTTGCTGATGCAATTTATTCAAGGCTATCTGAGCGTTGTTCAGCATCAAGCGTTGCGTGTCCTCATCGGTTTTTCTTTTCAAAAGCGTATCGAGCATGAGGCGAATGCTGGCCAATGGTGTTTTTAATTCATGGGTTACAGACAATAGAAATGTATTTTCTGTCTTGGCCAATTGCATGTCCGTTTTGATGGTTTTGTGAATGAATAGAAAACCGAGGAATAGGAGAATACAGAAAACCAAACCCTCCCCAATGATCATGCTCAACTTATAAAAATAAACATCACTATCCCGGTAGATGAGTCTGTAATTTCTCTCTAATTGTATTCCCCACCAAGTCAATTGAAGGATGACATACAAAAATAGAATGATTAAAAAATAGAGTCTGTACTTCCGCAATTTCACCCTGTAAAATTAGTACTTTTGTGCGTGCTTTTACGGATTATCATTATACTCATTGGTTTCATTTTTTCATCGTCCATTGTTGGACAGAAAGTGGGATTGGTGTTGAGTGGAGGCGGTGCTCAAGCCCTATCACACATAGGCGTAATCAAAGCCCTTGAAGAGCATCATATCAATATTGATTATGTAGTAGGCACCAGCATGGGAAGTGTGATTGGTGCCTTGTATGCATCTGGAATGACGGTTGCACAGATGGAGGCTTATGTAACTTCTGATGAATACCGTGAAATGTCTGAAGGAATCATAGATCTCCAGTATCAATATTTATTTCACCAGCCGCCTTCAGATGCGTCCATGTTGCTCATACGCCTGGGCGGGGGGCAGTCAGTCAAACAGTTTATTCCAACACATTTGATTTCTCCGGAAATAATGGATTGGGAGACCATGAAAGGTTTGAGTGCCGCCAATTACAGATGCCGGGAGAATTTTGATTCATTGATGATTCCCTTTCGATGCTTGGCATCTGATGTTGAATCCAAACAGTCCGTGATTTTTCAGTCAGGCTCATTGAGCCAGGCAGTGAGGGCATCAATGACCTATCCATTTTATATCCCCGCCATTTCCATTGATGGAAAGTTGATGTTTGATGGAGGTATTTACAATAATTATCCTTTGGATGTGATGTATCAAGCCTTTATGCCAGATGTCATCATAGGTTCCAATGTTTCCGGAGTAATCGCCCAACCCAAAGAAGATGATTTTGTCTCACAAATTGAAAGTTTGATTGTTTATCGGGAAGGCCTCGATCAACCTTGCCCTGAGGCAATAGAAATCAAGCCAGATGTGTCCGCTTTTGGAACTTTCACCTTTGGTAATGCCGCCGATATCATTCAAAAAGGATATCAAGCGGCCCAAGAAAAGCTCTCGGATTGGATAGTGGCTCATGGCCCTATTGGTCAAAAAAACAATTTTGATATCGCAGAAAAAAGGCAGCAATTTTTATCCATCAAAGTCCCTGATGCCATCACCAAGATTGAGATCAATGGTTTGGAAGCAGGGGAATCGTCCCGCATTGTGAAAGGAATGACTTCTGGATTGCCCA
>CANEVR010000015.1 GCA_947442505.1 Flavobacteriales bacterium
AGGAAAGGTGGGTGAGTGGCTGAAACCAACAGTTTGCTAAACTGTCGTAGGGGAAACCCTACCGGGGGTTCGAATCCCCCCCTTTCCGCAGAAAAAACGCTCTCAAAAGGAGCGTTTTTCTTTTGATAAAATTTCCGATGAAATGGCTGGTCGCAAATGTTGTGTGCACTGCTGCAATTGAACAATACTTTCTTCAATCTCATGCAATGATTGCATCTTACCACAAAGCATTTGAATTTTTTCCAAAACCCCGTCAGCAACGTGGTCATTCAATACATGCATGCCCATTTGAATACTTTTGGCCAAGGGGCGAATAACAGGGATTTCCTCTTTCAATGCTGCCTGCTGAATTTCATCCAATTGCTGAACAAGATGCCGCTGAATACGCAAGTTGAAATCTTCCAAATTTTCTAACGCACCTTTGGTGAGCTGCTGCTCTACAAAGCCAAGGGGTAAACTATCTCGAACAGATGATTTTTTCATTTCAATGATTCTGTATCTAAGGTATTGCATTTTTTTAAAATAAAAAAATGATGAATGCACTGGGTCATTGATTGGAAGTTCAGTTGATATTGCAGATAACTTTTTTTATCCAATTCTTTTTTGCACCAATTGATTGATTTTGTCAAACAATACCTCTGGTTGGTATGTTCGCCAGTTCATTTCTTGCAATTTTCCGCCTGTAATGAAGTAATGATCAATGTTGGCTTCCGCAAAGTCATGCAACACATGGTCTCTAAAGTTCAATAGACAAATCCATCCGTCTTGGTCTTGTACATCTTCAAACCATTCTTCATAATAACAATCATCAGATGGATGAAAGTTGAGAACGTTTTCACCAATGAGAACAAATTTATTTATACCGTACTCTATGAGTTGATCTGCTACTTCTCTTTTGAGGAGCATGATGTCATTATACAGTAAATCATTCCATTCACCGATGAGTTCAATGATGGCATAGCGATCCTCATAGTCCACAAATAATACTTTTAAGAAGAGTGTTTGACTATCCATGCTATCCCATTGCGGGTGGATGTAGTGATTGTAGATTTTTTGAGAAAATTCAAATTCTGAATATTGTCGATCAAAGAAAATGGATGATGGATCTTCACTGGCTATATAATAGTCACGCCATCCGTAATAGGGTTCAATGTCATGCATGATTATTGTTATAAAAGTCAACAGCTTTGCGCACGCTACCATGTTTTGTTAAAAGTTCCAGAGCAAGGTCATCGTTAACTCCAGTTTGTTCTTTGACCATCCGGATTCCGCGATTCACCAATTTTTCATTGGTGAGCTGCATGTCAACCATTTTACTTCCTTTCACCCTTCCCATTCCTACCATAACCGCCGTTGAAATCATGTTCAGAATAAGTTTTTGTGCCGTTCCTGATTTCATTCTTGTGCTTCCTGTTACTACTTCGGGGCCAACCTCAGCAACCAATGGGAATTGGGCATGTTGTGTTACAGGACTACCAGGATTGCATGTGATTGAAGCGGTTAGCATTCCCAATGATTGTGCTTCTTGTAAAGCCCCGATGACGTAGGGTGTTCTTCCACTTGCGGCTATACCTACCAATGTGTCTTGGTTGTTGGGTTGATAGGCTAGCAAATCCAAAGCCCCTTGATTTAAGTTGTCCTCGGCTCCTTCCACGGGATAGCGTATGGCTTGATCACCGCCGGCAATAATTCCGATCACCCAATCGTGAGGCACCCCGTATGTAGGAGGACACTCTGACGCATCAACAATTCCCAATCGACCACTTGTCCCAGCCCCCATGTAAAATAAACGCCCCCCATTTTTCATTCGGATAATAATTTCATCCACCAAAAGTGCAATTTGGGGAATGATGGGTTCTATGGCCAAGGGTACTTTGCGGTCCTCCTGATTAATGATGTTCAACAAATCGGCTGATGTTATTTCATCAAGATTGTTGTAAAGGCTATTGCTTTCTGTTGTGTTCTGCATTGTTGATGACAAAGTTAGTTTCTCTTGCAATTCATCAAACCATCCGTGAATAACTTTGGTTACATTCGTTGAACCAAATGATGGATATGAACAAATTATTTCTATTTCTACTCTGTGTTGTTTTATCATCTGCGCTCTCGGCGCAAATTGATACCAATGGAGTCTCTGTGATGGATAAGGCCATGATTCCTGCAAAGTTGAATAGCGCACAACGTAAATTGGACAATAACAATGTACGTGGCGCATTAACAGAGTTCAGAGAGGTCCTGAGCATTGACTCATTGAGCTTTATGGCATTGAAGAGTACATCAGAGTGTTACTACCGTTTAAAGAAGTACAGAATTGCTTTGGATTACTACAACAAGGCCATGGCCACGCAATCCTTCATCACCCCAGAAGGTTATTTGTTTTATGCCAAGTGCTACCATCGTTTGGCTGAGTTGGATAAAGCTGTAGAATACTACAACAAATATTTGAAGGACATTGCTCCATTGAGTCCGGAATATGCAGAAACCCGTCGTTACATTCAGGAATGTAAGTATGCCAAGTCAATGATGTCCAAGCCTGTTCCTGTGACCATATCCAATTTGGGAAAGGAGATCAACTCGCGTTATGAAGAGTATGCACCCAGTGTTACAGCGGATGGAAAGAAGTTGTATTTTACATCAAGAAGGAGTTCTACAACTGGAGGTAAAGTGGATGAAAAGGGAGATTACAAATTTTATGAGGATATCTTCTTTAGCCAGAAGGATGTCAATGGAAAGTGGATGGAGGCTGAGAAAGTAGAGGGTAAAGTGAATACTGAATCTCATGACGGAATTCTAAGTATTACCCCAGATGGACTCGGTATGTATGTTTATAAGAATGATGGTAAAGTCTCAGGTGATATTTTCTACTCTCAAAAGGATGTAAATACCGGTGAATTTTTAGAAGCCACGCCATTGGCATTCCCCATCAATACCAAAAACCGATTTGAGAGTTCCACTTCCATTACTGAAGATGGTCAATTTCTTTATTTTGTTAGCGAACGAGACAAAGGACTGGGTAGAGGGGATATCTATGTAAGTCAACGAATGAATGGAAATTGGACAGAACCCAAGAATATGGGGAGTGTAATCAACACGCCAGGAGACGAGAAGTTTGTCTTTATTCATCCCAATGGCAAGGTCATTTTCTTTGCATCGAATGGCCATTTGTCTTTGGGTGGTTATGATATTTTTAAGTCAGAATTTATCAATGGTTCTTGGACCCCTCCTATGAATTTGGGTTATCCCATCAATACAGTTAACGAGGAATCAACGCTTTCCATTACCAGAGACAACAAAACCATGTTTTTGGCTGCGGAGTTTGATAATTCATTGGGCGAAAGAGATATTTACAGTGTGGACATTTCCAATTACGCCATGATAGGTAACACTGAAATTGTGAACAATTACACCCAAGTATGGGGAAGAATTGTTACCAAGCGAGGAAAACCAATCAAGGGATTAATGGTCTATTGGATGGATGAATACGGTGTGGAGATAGCCAAAGCCATGACAGATAAAAATGGCGTGGCTGTGACCCAAATTATCGCGGATCAATCCTATCAAATTGAAATTCGTGATGGAGAAAAAAGTTTGCAATCCATTTACAAATTGATGCCTGCAGGAAAAAATCGACCCAACGCAGATGGACCTGACGAAGCCAGAACGCTTGTGATAGAAGTGCGCTAGTCGTTGGCCGTTTCTTTGAATAAGGGTTTACAAATCCATTGGTTGTTTTCAATGGCGGGAACCATGAATTGTTTGGAAAAACCTTTGGATTTCAGTTGCCTCCTGTAAACTCCATTGGGCAATTGTGGATGCCTGCATTCGATGATGAAATAGGCATCATCCTGATGCGTGATTTCTTTGGTTTTAAATACAACTTGACTTCCTTTGTTGACAATTGTATTTAATTGCCAATCTTTATTGACGGCATCTTTGACACAATACTGAATGTGTATTGCGGCATTGTTTAAGATGCTGTCTTCATTAATAAGGTAAAGACTCCATTCCTTTCCATTCCATTCTGCAGAAGCTAAGAATGGAGCATAGGCATGGGTCAGCTGAGACATCAATGGCTTGGGCTGAAAATGCCAATCCATGGCACTCCAGGAAAAAGCAGGCCAAACATCATTGAGTTGCCAAAACAATGTCCCACCGCATTTGTCCATGTGTCTTCTTTGCGCCTCAATACCCATTGTCATCCCTTCCGCTTGCACATATTGTGTGAGCAAGGCATATTGCTCATTGTTTAATCCTTCTCCAGTTGGATGCCAGTATTGCATGTATTGGTGCATGAGTGCAAATCCCCTATTGTGTTTTTGATGCTGTAATATTCCTGCATCTTTGGGCTGGTATTTTCCTGTTGTACACATTTCATCCATTACCTTGGGGTTGGGATAGCTTTGCATCCCAAACTCGCTCATGAACCGAGGGATTTTGGTCGTCAATACTTCGAAATTTTCTGCATCATGCCATACTCCCCAATAATGGCAATCCCCTTCTTTCAAGCTCCTTTCATCTCCTCTTCCCCAGAGTGGTGAGGACGGCCAATATGGTAATTGGGCATATTGGTTAACGGTGTTGGGCAGGAGCTTTAAAAATACATCGTTGTAGGCTTTTTGGATTTGGCTTTTTCTTTTTTCTGATAGCCCCATCTGCCACCCCCAGCGCTCCCAGCCCTCGCTGTTTTCATTATTACCGCACCACAAGGCCATGCAAGGGTGATGGCTCAATCGCTGAACTTGTTCAGTAACTTCAGCCTGCAGATTAGCCAAGAAACCTTCATCTCCTGGATACATTGAACAAGCAAACATGAAGTCTTGCCATACCATGATGCCTGCTTGATCACATAAATCATAGAAAATATCAGGTTCGTAGATTCCTCCGCCCCAAACCCTGAGCATGTTGATGTTGCTTTCTTTGCACCGCTGAATTAGTAGTTTATAATCTTCTTCAGTGGCTTGCTCATGAAAGAATTTGATGGGTATGTAATTGGCACCTTTCATAAAGGTTTTTTTGCCATTTACAACAAAGTAAAACTCTTTACCCCATTTGTCTTTTTTCTGTGATAATTCAATGCTTCTGGGCAATAAGTTGAATTTCTTTTGATGAATGATTTCATTCTTGTTTCGAACCATAATGGTATAGGTATCCAATGCATTCTCTTTACCTATTTGCCACAGGGTATTTTGCACAGGAAGAAAGGAGCATGTTATTTCCGATGCAGCGCTAAATGTCTTTTGAAGAATGATTGAGTCACTTTGTTGATGAAAAATGGTTACCTCACATAGTTCTGCTGGAGCGCTCAATTTTAATCGATAGTTCGCTTCTTTATTGTGTTGGCTCGGCAAGATGAGTTGATCATGAACGACATGTTGGTCATGAATGACTTGAATAAAAGGTTGTTTTTTAATACCACATCCTGCGAGTGAAGGTCCCCAATCCCACCCAAATTGATATTGTGGTTTGCGTGATACAGCGCGAATGCTATCGCCAGGTAACGGATAAGGAAGATTTTTTAGTTTTTCGCGGGCTACTTTATAGGGTGAGTGAAAATAGATGCGCAGTTGGTTTGAACTGGAAATTTGATCAATGTTGATTTTCCATGTTCTAAAAGCATTGTCCGTTCTAAATAGGAATTGATTGTTCCAATAGATATCAGCATAGGTGTCTATTTCTGGCAGAATCAACTGAAAATGTTGACCTGCTTTCAGATCCGGCAATTGGATGTTGTTCAATTGATATTCCCAGTCTTGTTGACTCACCCATTGTACCTCTTTTTCATTGGTGCCCAAAAGAGGGTTGGGAATAATGTCTTGTGTTTCTAAGTCATGGAAAATATTGCCTGGTACTTCAGCGGGTCGCCATTGGTTTTCATTGGCAGGACTGAACTTCCAACCTTCTTTTAATGCGATAGATGTCTGTCCGCTCAATGCAAATTGAATGATTAGAAATAATAGACTAGCGATTGTGTTTCGCATGTTGTGCTTTTGCTTGTTGTTTTAAAATACCAAATTGAATGATTCCTTTTAAATATCCTGAACCATAGGACAAATGAAGGAGTAGGAAAGTCCAGAGTATGGATGGACTATTTTTCACATCTTTTTTCGCTGCTGCGATAATGCCTATTACAAGGTAAAGAAACATTGGGGTATTCCAGAAAATGGAAAGTTTGGGTGCAGCAATGTTGAGCACAACAGCACAAATCAAATACACAACAAAAAAACAGGGGATCAATTGCCGAATGCTGGTCACGCTTTGGTGAAGCACATTAACGTATACCTTCCAAAATCCATACTGGAAGTATTGCTTAAAAAGTTTGTTGTAATTTCCTCTGGCGTAATAATGTGAAATGATTTCTGGGTCAAAGAGTATTTTTCCTTGTTTTTGTGTTAATCTGAAATTGAATTCGTCATCTTGGTTTCGAATCAAATGCTCATTGAAGTAACCTATATTTTCAAAAACTTCTTTTTTGTACATGCCAAAGGCGACAGTGTCTACCAAGCCTTTTTTACCCCCTGTTCTGAAGGTGGCATTGCCAACGCCAAAAGGTGAGGACATGGCCAAACCTATATTTCTGGAAGTTTTGTCTTGGTACTCATTGATGATAATGCCTCCAACACAATCTACTTGTTTGTTTGAGTCAAACGCAGCTATGGACTTGGAGACATAATCAGTTGTTAAGTAGGAATGCGCACCCAGAATCATTTTAAAATCTGTTTGCAGATGTTGTAAACCAATATTGAGAGAAACGGGTGTTACTTTTAATGGGTTGTTTTTTAGGACAATTTGATTCGGGAATTCACGTTCAATTTTTCTGATGATTTCTATCGTGCCATCTGTACTGCCGCCATCTACGACGACAACTTGAATTGTACCTTGGTAGGATTGTTCAATGCAGGAACGAATACACTTTTCAATGTAGTATTTTTCTTGATAACACGGAATGACAATGCCCACCGTAGGTAATGTTTGCTGCACGTTCATTGATTCAATTTTTGATAAGCTTTTTGCAGTTGTTTTTTCTCTTCATCCCAATGCAATATTGCTTTGGCTTTTTTCAAATTCTGCTGATAAACAGACAAATCTTGGGTGAGCATTCCATCGATGGCTTTGTTTATACCATCAGGCGTGTATTCTTGGATAACTGAACCAATGACATAATCTTCGACAATTGATTTACAGTCAAACAAATTGTTGGTGAGAATGGGAATTTCAGATTGGATATATTCAAATAGTTTATTGGGCAGACAATAGTAGTGGTTGAGGCAATTGTTGACCGCTGTGTTTAGCCCTACATCTGCACTTCCTGTATAATTTGGTATTTCCTGGTACGATACATAGGGATGGTGAAAAATGATGTTTGAATTTTTGATTTGATCTTTGACCCAGTTTTCTATTTTTCCTTGTCCCATAATGATCAACACCGCTTCATCATTGGTTCTGGATTTAAACGCTTCAATCATGTTTTCAATGCCACGTCCAGGTGCAACCATCCCTTGATACAAGAATATCTTTTGATTCGAACGGATTTTGAATTTTTCTCTGAAAATATTGGCTTTGTTCGCAATCATCGCGTGAGGTGTATTCCTAACCAAACAATAATCTAGAATCTTGTAAAGTTTTTGGTATTCTTTTGCAATACCAGGGCTTACGGTAATGAAAATTTTCGCCTTGGAAATGAACATTTTCTCTACCCAATAAATGACCCATTTTACGTAGAATGGAGTTCCCAATCTTTCTTTTTGGTATTCATGGCTGTCATATACGAGTGTGATTTTTGGATTGAATAATTTTGCCCAAAGGCCAATCCAGAAAGCTTCAAAGTCATTGCAATGCCAAATGTCAAAATTCTTGTATTGTCTTATTGTACAAATGCAGAAATCAATGAATTGAATCAATCCAATGATTTTATTGCTTCTCTTCCATTTTTGACTTTTGGTTCTTATCCGATGAACGGGAATGTTGTTGATGACTTCTCGTTCTTTAAGTTGTCCTTTTTGCCAGCCAACAATGGTCACACCGAAGGAAATCTCTTGTATAGATTCTGCCATGCGCTGAACACGGTTATCATTTTGAAAGCCATTGGCAACAAGTGATATGACTTTTTTATTTGGTGTGTTGATGGACATAATGATTCAGCCTCCAAGATAATACAGTAAGGTTGATAATGAAGTAAGCAACCTTAGCCAATACAAGTACCAATGTCGCTTGGTATTCATCACATTTCATGTAATAGGCCCCTATTACGGCCCCATAGACAAAGACAAAATGAAGAATATCTAAGGCCAGTGCTACACGCTGCATCTGTATGCGAAGTGCAACGAATGAGAGCGACGATGTGATGAAATTAAGTGCATACCACAATGTAAGAATCCGCAGGTATGCAATGGCGGGTAACCAATTCTCACCGAATACAAATCCCATTGTGGATTCAGGCAGTGAAAAAGCAATAATGACAATAAGCAATGCGATTAAAACAAAAATCCAAAGCGCTTTGTAATACTCTTTTTTTAATTCTTTAGGATCTTCAATTTCTGATATCCGTTGAAAGAAAACTTGACTGAAGCTCCCGCTGATTACATTGAGAGGAGCTTGAACCACCCTTCTGGAAAGCGCCATCCAACCAATGGCTACAAGACCATAGAAATGGGTGAATATTCCGACATGCGCCCATTGCGCCAATCGATTTAAAATGCTTCCCCAGATGCTGTAGCAGGGGTAGTCTTTGTAAATTTTTGCTTGTTTAAGTATTTCATTCTTGGTCCATGAGGAGAAGCCTTTGGCTTCTGTTTTAAGAAAACTCCAAACGCTGTAAATCCCGCCCAAGCAGATGCCAATGGTTGTTCCCCAGATCAATCCTCCTGCAGAAGGTTGAAAGATTCCTAATGTATATTTAACAGGCTCGCCAGCGCTGGCATTTAAAACTTTAGAGGTAGCGGCATATTGATATTTTTTTTGACGACTGAACCAATAGTTGGAAATGTTGAAAAGGGCAAATCCGAAAAGGGATGGTCCCAGAAGCCAGAAGTATTGGCCCATCTCTGGGTTGTTGTAGTAAATAGCAATGGCATCAGAGAAAAGCAATCCAAATACCACAAAAATGATACTGCCAAGAAGTGCCAATAAGGTTGAAAGAATTACGATATGACGGGCCTCTTCATTTTTTTTGGGTGCATGATGGCAAACTCATACTTCCCAGTAATCACCACCACAGCGATATTGAGAATCATGATAAATTGCTCCAACTTTGTAAAATCTTCTGGTGAATAAATCCTACTGAGAATGGGAGTAAAGGCAAGAACAATGAGCTGGCCAAAAATTGTCCCAGCCATCAGTGTTTTCATATTTCTAAAGAAATCTGACTTCCAATAGCGGCTATATTTATTTTGAAAATTATGCCACATGTTCAATTTCTTTTTTCGATTTGGATTTCAAATAAAGAATGCAAAACGAGATGATGAAAGTAAAAGTAACGATTCCAGATTGTCTTTGTAGAATGGATTCAAAAAGGCAGTGAAATCCGAGTAATAATGCAATAGCGGAGATGGCGTAGGAATTGTTTTTTATGCCAATTGCAATGAAATTAACCAGCATCATGATAAAGATGCACAATGGAATCCAGCCAATTTCCAATGCCATTTGTAAATATTGGTTGTGTGGATTGTAATGAACTTCCCCATGCTGGTTCATTTGAGCCATTTGCGGTTGTTGCAGACCAGTCAATCGTTGACTCAAGTGTTGACCAATTTTTGTTGGCCCAACACCCAAAGGATGCTCTTTAATTTCAAGGAAAGAAGCAGTCCACATGATGAGTCGCACTTCATCACCATTTTGAGATTGTTTTTTATCAGCAATAAATTGAGCTGGATCATTTATGTATTGCGTCAATGCAAGTCTGGTATTGTTGAATTCACCTTTAATGAAATCATTTTGGGAAAGCAGCATGATGCCAATAATAGGAAACGCAATCATGAGAAGTTTGAGTTTTATTGGCGTTTCTTTTTTGATTAAGAAATGAATGAACACCAATCCTGAAGCTGCGGCAATAAACAGGAATCCAGCCATAGAGAAACTCAGGAGAATCATGAGTGTTATGAATGCTACTAAGATTATCTTGATCCATTGCGGCCAAGATTTCAATGGGTTTTGATTCCAGTTTTCAATCAGTAGAAGCAGTGCGATGGTCGCAGTTGCTGAGAAATAAGTTGGATGGTTGATGCAGATGTTACTGGAAGTATACGAGGTGAGTGTGACTCCAATGGTAAGACAAGCATATATAGCCTTGGCTATGCCCATCATAGAGGCAATGATTACACCCGTTGTTAGACCAAAGACGATGTATTTTTTTTCTAATTTGAATTGAGGTACAAAGGAGAAGATGATTGGAAAGATTAGCCACGATAACTTGTATTCTATTTGCTTGGGGCTAATGTCATCATTCCAAAAAATTACGCTGTAAATGAAATAAAAGGAATACAGCAACGTCCAGGACCATTGAGTGAAATGCCATTGAAATTGCAAATGACCTCTTCTCCAGGCTAATATGACAAAAACAAAAAGAGGGAGAAGGCCAAGTAAAACCAACTTGGAATAAGCACCGATTAGCAAGGCGCAGAAACCGAGCAAATAGTGATATGTCCTAGATATATTAGTGGGTTGGTTCACTTATTACTATTTATAGTTTTATACAGTTCAATGATTTGATGGATGACGGTTACTGAATCCAATTGATCTTTCATGAGTTTGTCGCGACCATTTGTACTCAGATTCTTACGTTCAAAAATGTACTCCATCTTGGTTACAATATCAGAAACTTCTTGTGGTACTATAAAACAATTGTCGACATCGTTTATTCGTTGTGATACGTCTCCCACAGCAACACTCACGATGGGTATTTGGCAGGCCAATGCTTCTTTGATAACCATCGGACTTCCCTCACTGTCTGAACACAGCAATAATGCATCACAGGCATTCAAATACACGGGGATCTCATCTGGATGTATATTCCCATTTAGCGATAGTAATTCAACTGAATGGTTTGCGGACAGTTCTTTTACAACTTTTTCAGCGATGTCAAGTCTTTTGACAATGGGGTTGTTGGCGTTGAAGAATATATATCGAGTGCCGGATGAGAGCTGTAGTTTCATTTTGCACTCCTCTCGGTTCAATGGTTTAAAAATTCTAATGTCTATGCCACAAGGGATGATGTGCGCTTTTTCTTTTCCCAAAGGCAGTAGATCAAATATTTTTTGACTAACACAAATGATTCCGTTGGCACGTTCTGCGGATTTTTTACTCATCCACTTTCCTAACTTTTCTCGCCATTGGGGCACATCTGCCGTATGGTTGATATCACTGCCTTGAAAGGTGATGACCATTGGATGGTGATGAAAAAGACTTGAAAAATAGGCTGTATATGTTCCGTAATGTGCGTGAATCAAGTGCGGTTGAAAGGTGCTTATTTTTTTTTGGTAAGCAATCAGTTGTTGCAGGAAGTGTATCGGAGAAATTTTAGTATTGAAAAAGAAAATCTCGCATTCATGTCCCTCTAGAATTAAATCCTGCACTTGTCTTTTGGCAAATACAAATGCTGAAGGCGATGGATGATATGGGATGATGTGCAGAATTTTCATGACCGTAATCTATTCTGTATTTGTTGTATCAAAGTGTAACCCCATATCAGACCCAACGGAATGATGATGCCTTCATATAAGATAGATTTGACACCTTCCGGTCCTGAACGAATCAACATTGCTCCAAAACAGGTAATCAAGGAAAAAATAAAAATGGCTGTATTGCCAGGGAAATGTTTCCAAATCTTGGAGCCAATGAGTAAAGGACTCATGAGAATTAGCCCAATGAATATGGGGCCAAGTAGTATTCCAATCAACCCAAAATTAATGTACCATGCTGTAATGTGATTGATGGTGAAGCCCTGGTCTTTCGGCAATTTCAGTTGCTCAGCATAATAACCATATACATCTTGCGGCCTTTCTTTTTGAATGAATGAAGGAATAAATGAGTAAACCAGATTTTTAAAACTGATACCCAATTTTATTGGCACGTTGTAATGTATGACACCATACATAGAGAAATGTCCAGCAAACAATTCATTGCTGAATACGATACCTGTGATGGCTCTGAAAAGTTTTTCGGCTAATCCGCTTTGCTGATAGGCTTTTGAGATATGCGGATTGGGGACTTTGTATTTCTTTCCCTTCAAGACGATAAACTCTTGATCGATTTTTCGCTGAGCTTCAAAATCTTTAATGCGCAGCGTAATGGTGTCTTGCTGAATGACGAAAGTGGTATCTCGGGCATTTTTTCTTTCGATAATGGTATGGCTTAATTGGGCATTGTGATGTCCGATGAAAGTTCGTTCCTCACGAAAGGTAGCTGCATCATTTACATTTTGCGCAGAGCTCATGACTGTGGTGATACCCAATGATCTGCCCACAACTGGAGATAAGCTGCGGAATGGATCATTCAGGAAAAGGATAACCATCCAAATAGCCAAAACACAACCATAGGTTCGCCATTGGCTTACTATTTTTTGATGCGGATATGATATGAATAAGATGGTGGTTAATCCGCACAGAAATGCCTCATGCCGAGATCCAATAAAAATCAGATAAAATTGTCCTAGGCCAAAAACAACCCAATAGAAAATGGAAAGTGAGAAATGTTGATTGTTTTTGATTTTATTTCTCAAACCCATTGCCAGAGGGATTGTCAAGCAAACCATCATTATCCAGCATGCCAGCTGATGAAGAGAGTAGTAGGGGACATGCGGTGATCGAATGTTGAGGTAAACAGATTCATTCAAAATCAAAGAATAGGCAATGACATCATAGACAATCAGGATGGAAATGGCCAGAAAGAGCAATGCGATGAATGAATAAAAATTTTCATTTTTCGTTTTAGCGTTTTGGGAATTTTCATCTCCATTTGAATGCTTGGGGATGAGAAGAAGTATTACCGTTTGGAGTATGATTATGAATCCTCCGATGATCCAGATACTCATCAAATAGTCGATGTCCAGTTGAACCATGAACATCTTTTCCAGCAAGTAATGATAGTGTATTCCTATTTTTTCGCCAAGTTTCGTGGTTTGATCAAAGACAAAAAACCAAGCTCCTGCCAATGACCAATAATAGAAGATGCCGATAAAAATGGGGAAGACGATGTTGGGGCTCTTATGCCAAATGCGACGCTGCATTTTCCACATCACAATGGTCAGCAAGGATAGCGATAATAGGATGAGGGTATTCAAATGCTTTGGTTTTAAGTGCTGTTAAATTAGTAAACGACCAATTCCAAAAGCGGGAACTTTTTAAAGCTTATTAAAAGTCTTTTTTTGATTGTTTTAAATACCAGAAGTAGGTAAACAGCAAAATCAAAGTACCACTTAGCGAATACAAGATGAGGCCGATTGTGATGGAGTGCAAATAGCTTCCAATCAATAGACTGATTCCTTTAAGCATGATATCCATCAAAGAGATGAAAAAGGCAGTCCTTTGTTTGTTTTCCAGTATGGCAACAAATGAGAATGGTGTTACAGCAAATTGAAGTACAAACCATGGAGACAATATACGAGCGATTTCACCAGCCTCTCTCCAGGGCTCTCCCAAGAAAAATGCAAATAATGGTGGACCAAAAAAGAATAAAACACACCCGATGCATCCACCAACGATGAAGAGTAATTTGGCAGTTTTGGTAATTAACCAATGGTAGTCTTTTTGCTGACTGTGCAGTTGTGAAGCATTGTTGTAATGAACAACAAAAATGGTATTGCTGATCAGTGTAATAGGGGATTGAAGAATGCGCCAGCACAGATAAAAAAGACCTGGATAGGGTTCATCAAATAGCGCATAAATAATAAAGATAGTTCCACTCAATTGCAGTGTCTCTATTAATCCTTGCGGCGTGCTGTATAGTATGTAGGATTTGAATTCTTTTAATGAAGTAGTCCAACTTTCTTTTTCAGCATTTTTTAAAAGCATTTTTCCGTTCCCTACCAATAATGTCAATGCTCCAGCCATTTGACCAATAAGCATTCCGACTATCAATCCAGTGCTTCCCCATAGCATCCAACCAAGAATAGCAGAGGCTGATTGCAAAACAAGATTATTGATGATTCGATACAAACCACTTTTCCGATACTGATTTTCTCTTGTGCTGAGGAAATATAAAATTTGCGGTATGCTCACGGATAAAATTCCAAGCGGAATCCAAATGAGGATATTGGTGTTTTGAAGCCAATCAGTAGTCCATCCAATGAATACAAGTAAAGAAATCAAAAGCGTGATGATTACTGAACTTTTTATTGCGGTATAGGCTGTTTTAAATCTTTTTTCTGAGTTGTGTTGGTGCGGAATGGCGAACTCAATTCTAAAAGTGGAGAAGACCGCCAATGGAACAATCCAAGCGTAGAAAAGGGAAAAGACGGAATAATCTTCTGTAGTAAACACCCTAGATAATATGGGCATGAACAAATAAGAGATGGCCTGTCCGATTCCAGCAGAGCCTGCAAGAAGAGCACTTTGCCCTAACTTAAGTTCCTTGATTTTATGGGTGATGATTGAGAACAAATGTCAAAGATTTCAGTAAAATTAAGTCAACTTTTGTTTCCAAAAATCCCAAGACAAATCGGCTTGAATTTCTAACATGCGTATTCCATTTTGCACCTGACATCCTTTTTCGATCCCTTTCTTTAAGAATGCTGTTTCAGAAGGGTTGTAGACCAAATCAAAAAGATAATGTTGGTGGGTTAATCCTTCATAGGGAAGAGCTGGCAAAGTATCTGTATCTGGCCAGGTTCCCAATGGAGTGCACTGTACAATCAGCGGAAAATGCACCAAGCTGCTGGCATCAATGTCGTGGTATCCCAAATGGTTCTTTTGGTGTGGAGTTCGGGTTAAATAAAAAACAGCAATGCCCTTACTCTCCAAGACATGGGTAACGGCTTTTGATGCGCCTCCAGTTCCAACGATTAAAGCCCTTGGATAGTGGTTTTCCAAAAAAGGCAAGATGCTTTTTTCAAAACCTCCGATGTCGGTGTTGTGACCAATCCAAGTGTTGTTTTTGATAACAACACAATTTACAGCTCCAACCGCAACCGCTTCATCGGTCAGTTGGTCCAAAAATGGAATGATCTCTTCTTTATAGGGAATGGTAACATTGAATCCGTTGAGCCCCTTTGCAGTAATGACATTGTGTATATCCTTCAAATCGTCAACCTCTATCTTTTCATAGGAATGAGGAAGAGAAAGGAAATGAAACTTGTTGTGAAAGTATTCAGGTGAAAAGCTGTGTTCTAGGGATTTCCCCAGTATTCCAAATTTCCAAATCATTTTGATTTTCCAATCAAATGTTTGATGTATGCCAAAATCATCGGCAAGATGGAAAGGAAAATAATGATTAGCACCACAGCTTCGAAATGAGCTTTAACCCACTCATGTGATCCCAGAATATAACCGGCTATGGTCATGGAAGAAATCCACAAAATCCCTCCCATAATGTCATAAGGCATGAATTTTTTCTTGAAATCCATGTTGCCAACGCCTGCTACAAATGGCGTGAAAGTTCTTACAATTGGAACAAATCGAGCCAATACAATGGCTTTGGTTCCATATTGATCAAAGAAAGCTTGCGTTTTGGAAATGTAACTTTCTTTCACCAGCGCTTTTCCACCAACTTTCCATCGGATCACTTTAGATCCAGCATACTTTCCTATGAAATAATTGCTGTGGTCTCCGGCTATAGCAGCAACAGAAAGCAGCGCAATCAAAGGAAAAAGGGATAGGGCAGGATTGGGGTCGTCAGCCATTCGGGCGCAAATGGCTCCAACGGCAAACAGCAATGAGTCACCCGGTAAAAATGGCATGATGACCAAACCTGTTTCTACGAAAATGATCATGAATAAGATGAAGTACAACGAACTTCCATAAATCTGAAGCCAAGCATCCAGGTGGTCATTGATGTGTAATAAAATGTCCAATAATTCACTCATGATGCACAGTTTTGTTCAGGTAAGTATAATTCAACAAAGTTTTGAATTCCACCCTCTAGGGAATGGATATTGTTGCGTAAAAGTTTTTGACGCAATGCAAATACTACAGCATCGCTTCTTTTTCCACTGTTGCAATGAATGACAACATCTCCATCTTGTATTTTATCCAACTGATTCATAACATGAGCCATAGCGATGGGGTGCCCGTTCAAAGTGCAATTTTCTATTTCATATTGCTCCCGAATGTCAATCAGTTGGTGTGGCTTACCATCATCCAACCATTGCTTATATGTTTGCGCTGAAATATGCATGGTGTTATTGTTTCATTTTGGTGACAATTTCTTCAGGCAGAAATTGGAAGAATGTATCTCCTCGCAATCCTGTTCTCAAACATTCAAGCGGGATTACTTCGTTTTCTGCAATGTTTCCCAAATTCACATTGGGGCCCATGTGCTGAATGAAATATACTTGCTGTGCTTTTTTTGGAGCTTCCCAAATGATGTTTTCCATTTTTACCTTCTGAAGGATACGGTTGATGAGCATCACATGCGCTTGTCCATTGGGTCGATAAATGCCAACAGTACCGCTCTCACGAGCTTCTGCAATTACCTTCCAACTGCCTGCTTGTAATTCTGTTTGCATCATTTTAATCCACTTGCTGGGTGATATCAGAATTCCTTCCTCTTTTGATCCCACTTCAGAAAGGACTGTAAAGTCTTTTGCCAAATCTTCAATCCAGCTGCATTTGATGTCATGCGCAATTGAAATTGATCCATCAGAAACTTCAATTGTAGTGAGGTTCAAGTCACTGACATACTTTTTGTAAGCGTCAATTTTATTTCTCACCACAAAGGCCTCAAACAAAGTTCCACCCAAATAAACTTTCATGCCAGCATTATGGTAAAGCTTGATTTTTTCTTTCAAGTTATTGCTGAAGGCTGAAGTCCCAAAACCGAGTTTTACTATATCAACATAGTCACTTGAAGAGTTGATGAGATCTTCCGCTTGACGGATGGAAAGTCCTTTGTCCATAACCATCGTTAAGCCGTCTTGTCTTGGTCTGGTGGGTCTTTGAGGTATAAAGTCTAAATCGTAATTCATTTTTTAATTGTCAAAAAATTGTTTTTTATTCTGATAAGCACTCCATTCCGCAATCAATGGGAATAGAGGAATCAATTCTTCATATTCATTTTCATCTGAGGGTGTATAGGTAGCGTTGAACCAATCCTCAGCTTGAAGCAATTGTTTGTTGTAATATAGCGCAATAACTTTTCTTGCGGAAAGCATTTTGCTGTTGGGAACGGACGTCAATCCAGCTTCAATAATATTTAAAGCTTCTTGGTATTTCTCCATTCTTAGATGAATGTCTGCATATCCGGCCCATGATTCTTCATCTGTGGAGTGTTGTTGAACCAGTGACTCTCCTATTTCTAGAGCGTCTTCATACAGGTTTAGTTTGCTGAGCAATCGCATGTATACAAGCGCGTACTCATCATTGTTGGGATCAAATTCAAATGCGATGCGTGCAAAGGCCAATGCCTCAACATGTTGCTCTTTGAAGTCCATCACAACAGCCATTCCCAAATAGGCATCTGCGCAACGGTCATCCAATTGGATGGCCTTTTGGTATAACTCTAGGGCTTTCTCTACTTCTTCCAATTTCTCATAACATTCTCCCAAATGGCAAAAAGTCGTGGCATCAGGCGGTTCTAAATGAAAAGTAGATTCAAGTGTTTTTATGGCTTCAGCGTATTGTTTGTTTTTGAATTGCGCCTGAGCCTTATTGATCAGTGCAGGAGCAAAATCAGGCATGATGGCGATGCTAAATTCATAGGATTCAATGCTGGCATCAAACTGTTCCAAGTGTTGCTGAAGATTACCCAAACAATACCACGCGGGGAAAGAAAAAGGTCGATCATCAACCAGCGACTCAAAAAACGTAAGTCCCTCTGCCATGCGATCTGTACTTTCATAGCAATAAGCCAATTCGTAAAGAAGTGTCTCACTGTCGGGACGGTGCATGATCACTTTTTTCAATAACGCAATGGCACGATCTACTTTGTTCGCATTTTGATATTCCAATGCCAATTCCAAAGCGATGTCATCATAATTTTCACCATCGGCCAAATCAATGGCTTGCTCCAAATAATGAATGGCTTTGTCATGCTCATGGAGTTGACTGTAGACCACTGATATGGCCATGAACCAATCCAACTTCTCCTCTTCCCAACTCTCAGCTTTTTTCAGAATGATAAGAGCCTTATGCAGTTGCCCCATGCCAGTGTATATTTCACCTTCTCTGATCAATAATCCCAGATGATGGGGAAACAAAGATTTGGCATGTTCGATGACTTGCAAAGCCTTGCTGAATTGAAAGTGATCGCTGTAGTAAAAAGCCAAATCCTCCAACTCTTCCAAATCGAAATAAAATGACTTATTCTCCTTGAGCATTTGCTCAAAGCGATTCAAAATTTGACGAAATTCATCCGATAAAAAAGACTCTTCTGCCATGAATATTACCTCCCACTCAAAGATAAGGACTCAAGGGCTCTATCAGACAATAAAACTAATCAACATATGTGAAAATGTCGTTAGTACTTCAGCCAGTAATATAGGATTTTCATGTACTCGTTATTGGTGTAGATCAATCCGCTCTCTGATTTCCACCATTCATTTGGCTTGAAATCCTTTTCATAGGCACCAAAAAATTTGACATTAATCTGGGCCGATTGGAATAAGGGCTCAAAGGTCCTACGCAGTCTTCTCAGGTGATATTGCCCAGAAACAATGGTGATTTGATTGATGTGATTTCTTTGGCAATGCTCCAGTAAAAGGTCTGCTTCTTCCTTTGAACTGGTTCCTTTCTCCAATGGTTCAATCCGCAATGAATCCACTCCCAAATGCATCATGCATTTTTTGGTGAGTTGGGCCTCTGTGGTGATAATGCCCACTGCAGCCAATTGACTGGGCCTATTTCCGCCGGTGACCAAAAACTTTGCATCGGGTTGTTGCCGAGACAACCAAGCTGCGGCACTTCCACGTTCGGAACTGTTTCCCCCTAGGACAGCGTAAACTGGAGATTGATAGGAGTCATCATCGGCAACCAAATAATGGCCTATGGAGGATAAAATGGAAATTCGGTTGACATAGGTCAATGCCATGGTGAAGACCATCAATGCTGTGATTACCCATCGTTTTTTTTGATAAAACTTTTTGGACGTTTTTAAGGTGCTAATGTTATCCATGGGGCAAATAATTCTTCCAATTTGACTTGCTTCATATCTATTCCAACACGCTGAAGGGCATTCATGGCGTTGATGATTTCATTTTGGTGAATGACATTGTGATTGTGATGCCATTCTTGCTCAGATAGCCATTTTTTGGCATTTTCCGGAGACAGTTGAAATTGTTTGCTGATCTCCAATGGAGTGTTGGGATCACTTAAAAAGCATTGCACTTGCTCCTCGATTACCTTTAACATCAAAAGCAATTGGTCTGCCTGTTCTTCTATGCATTTATCACTCGCGACAATCAAAAAACTGGACCATGGGGCATGGAATTCACCAATCATTTTGCATTGACCTCGATCCACGAACGGCTGCGTCATCCACTTTTCCCAATAAAAATAATCACAATCTTCATGCAATGATGCTATGCCATCTTCCAAATGATGAATGACTTTGAATTGATCATCCCGCAATATTTTTCCCTGCATCTCACTATGTATGAGGGGCATCAAATGAGATCCTGAACCTTTTCTACTAACTGCAATTTTTGTAGTTGTGTCAAAGTACAATTCGTCTTTTTTGTTGGAGTAAATTCCCCATTGCAAAGGAGTCTCAATATAGCACTGGATGATTTTGGCTTTTAATCCTTTCTGGAACGCGGCCAAAAATCCTTCTGTCAACAATATGGCAACATCCAAATCTCCGCTGTGCAAAGCGTTTGTCATAGCTCCTGTGCCGCCGGGAAAAAAAATCCAGTTGGTTTCTATTCCAATACTCTGTAATTTTTGTTTTTGAAAAGCCTGTATCCATGGCAAATTAAAATGCTCAGGTACGCCACCAATTTTTAAGAAGGAAGTTTTTTCCATCAATAGCCTCCTTGCCATTTTCGGATGAACCATTCCGTAGCAAACGAAAGGATGATAACGACAAGAATGGGCCACCAATCTATCCATTCTTCTCTATTGCTTTCATCAAAAGCAACGGAAACAAAATTTTGCTGTTCTCTGAGCTTAATCGCAAGTGAGTCCAATTTTGAGGCAGTGAAAAATGTACCATTGGTTTCTTTGGCCAGACTTTTCAAAACATCATGGTTGGCCCAAGTATTCATCATTTCCAACTGAACGTTCTCCACAATAAAACTTCCGGCATGGGTTAACTTTTGAGTTCCATTGTTGGCTTGAGCTTGGTAACGGTAACTTCCCGGTTCTAATAATCCCAATTCCAATTGATATCCTGTATTACCCGGAACAAAAGGATAATCACGTTTCTCTCCTTGCTCATTCCAAAGACTCAACTGCATGCTCTGTCCCAGCAATGGCTTCATACTCTCATCATACAAATTGGCTTGGAATACAACAGGTTGGTTGTAAGACCAACTTTTCTTGGTATTGACTTTAAACAAATGATCTCTGTTCTTATCCACCAGATATTGCGCCCATGATCCAATCATCTCATCAAATGCATCATGATTTTTGGACTGAATAAAATTTGTCATCCGCCATCTCCAGATGCCTTCACCCAGCACAAAACCTATTTTGGCCACGTCAGCGGATTGAAATGCAACCAAAGGAATACCGGTATTCAAATTGCCCATTTGCTGCTGAAAATAGGGGACGACGCCTGGAGACAAAGTGAGTTTTCCAAATGGAATACTCAATGGCGGCCATTGATGGCTTTGCGTTTGGATGGACTGCGGTATTTGGAAGTAGCTGAATTTGCTGTCAGCTGAAGGTGTTCGCTCTTCACGGTTGCCATTGGCTCCTTGTAAGTTGATTCCGGTTTGAAGCAAATTAAATAAACTGGCCTGTGTACTTTGGCTCCAAATAAACAAGCACGGGTTTTTGTTGGACAATAGAGCGTTGATGGAAGCTACTTGCTGCGCCTGATTGGGTAGGCCATGAAATATGGTAAGTCCATCACCAGATCCTTTCCCTTTCCATTCATCCGCGGGAATGTATTCCGCGATAAACGATTCTGAATGGTTGATGGATTCTATCAAGGCTTGAATATCGGGATGCGGCGCTGCTCCAACGATTAGGATTTTCTGTCTGTCGTCCAGAACCTCGATGAAACAATCGAAATGATTGTTGGTCGTGTTTTTTTCACCATCTAAAATAGTTACATCAATGGTGTAATGCTGCACCCCAAGTTGTTTGGATTGTGTGTTGAACTGGATGGAGTGAAATGTCCTCTTTCCATCGGGCAGGATACTTTGCTTTTCAATCACTAGCCCTTTGTTCTTTAAAACAACTTCAAGCGGCTGCTTTTGAGACAATCTTGTTTCAATGTTCACCAATATGGGGAACTCATTTCCAAGAAAGGTATTCTTATTGCATTGGACATCACTGATGAATACATCTTTGTACATGTTGGTATCCCCGATACCAATGGTGTGTATGGGTACTTGAAGATTCTGGGCGGCATAAATGGGGTAGTGCCCCTCGTTGAAAAGTCCATCTGTTACCAATACGACGCCTGCTAAGTTTCTGCCCGCATAGCGAATTCCTATTTTTTCTAAAGCAACGGACATGTTGGTGCTGGCTCCTTTGGCATTGAGCGAATCCCAACTGTTGGATAAGTCACCGTCAAAAGTGTAATAGGCCACTTCAGATTGGTCATTGATTGAAGATATTTTTTGTACCAACTGATTTTGCCATTCGGGATTTACTTTTAGAAAATCTTGAATGGACATGCTGTTGTCATGTAGAACAACAGTTATGGGCTTTTCAATGGTTTGCTGATGTGTTTCCGTAATGGGTCGGATGAGCAGAAATCCAAGAAACGTGGCTCCAATAAAACGGACCAAAGCCAATAGGTAAATGGTATTGGTGGAATAGCGCTTGCGCTGTTTTTCTCTCCAGTAAGATGTACCTGCTAGGATAATTCCCAACAGAAAACAAAGCCAAAGCCATAATGGCGAATATGTCGTGTATATAGACAAATCAGATGTATTACATCAACATGCCACCGCAAACATGAAGTGTTTGGCCGGTGACGTAGGCACTCATATCACTTGCTAAAAACAATGTTACATTGGCAACGTCTTCAGTGCTTCCTCCTCTTTTCAATGGAATGGTGTCTCTCCATTTTTGAACAACATCTTCCGCCAATGCGCCAGTCATTTCAGTTTCAATAAATCCGGGTGCAATAGCATTGCAACGGATATTCCTAGAACCCATTTCTGCTGCCATGCTTTTGGTGAATCCAATGATTCCTGCTTTGGATGCAGCATAATTGGCCTGCCCTGCATTCCCTTTCACACCCACCACAGAACTCATGTTAATGATGGAGCCGCTTTTGGCTTTCATCATAGGCTTGATAACAGCCTTACTGAGGTTGAATACTGACTTAAGATTAACGCGAATCACCTCATCCCACTGCTCCTCACTCATTCTCATCAATAACGTATCTCTTGTGATGCCGGCATTATTCACCAATACATCAACGGTTCCAAATTCAGCAACTACAGCATCAACCAAGGACTGTGCTGCTTCAAAATCTGCAGCATCACTCTTGAATCCCTTGATTTTTGTTCCAAATGCACTGAGTTCTTGTTCCAAAGCTCTTGCTTTCTCGTCAGATGAAGCATATGTAAATGCAACATTCGCTCCTTGCTGAGCAAACAATGTGGCAATGCCTTTCCCAATACCACGAGATGCACCGGTAATGATGGCAACTTTTCCGTCTAGTAATTTCATTTCTTTTTCGTTTGAGCAAAGATAAGCATTCGTTTTTTTAACGCATCTTGATTTTGTTTCTTCCCAATTCCAACAAACCTTGGTGTTCCATTTTTTTCAATAGTCGCGATATTACCTCACGTGAAGAGTGCAATTCACTAGCTATTTCTTGGTGGGTGATATGAATAAAACCATCGCTGGATTTGGCTGTTTTTTCTTTGAGCCAGCGTTCTAGACGATCATCCAATTTTTGAAAAGCAATACTGTCAATCGTGTTGAGTAACTCTTCAAAACGGCGTTGGTAGGTTCTCATGATGAAATGTTTCCAACTGGGATATTGGTTGCTCCACTCATCCATGATTCTTGTGGGCAGAGCAATCATTTTGGTGTCTTCTTCCGCGATTGCTCTTACTGAACTTTTGGCATCTCCCATACAACATGTTATGGACATGGCACAAGTTTCACCTTGATGAACATGGTAAAGCAAAAGCTCTTTTCCATCATTGTCCTCACGTAAAATTTTGAGTGATCCACTGAGTATCAGTGGCATCATTTTGATGTACTGCCCGATGTCAATTAATATTTCACCCTCTGGTATCTCTATGATTTGTCCTGCCTCCATAATAGCATCCTTGATGCTCTTCTCATACAAATCTGTAAAGGTTGAATTTAAGATTTGAATATCTTCCTTCTCAATGGCTCTTGTTTTCATGATTGACAAATTTGATGAATCAATTGACTCATTTTTTCGGTTAGATTTTTTCTGCTGTACGCAGAAACATCAGCATCATTGTTTTTCAGAATGCCTGTTTTTAAGAAAACACTATGCCAATTCAACAATTGGTTTTTTATCGTTTCTACTTCATCAAAATCAAAGCAGTACCCAGCGCCTGATTTTTGAAGGATTGCGTTCATTTCTCCATCCTTTGGACCAATCGCCAATATTGGGCGCTGAGCTGCTAAATATTCAAAGAATTTTCCAGTTAAAATACTCTTGGCATTTCCACTGTTATTGACCAATAGTAACAAAATTTGACTTCTTTGCTGAACACTTATCGCTTCATGGTGTGGAAGGTATTCTTGGATTTGACTGTGGTCTTTTAAGTCAAATTTTTCCAAGGATTTTTTAACGGACACATCAACTTTTCCAACCAATTTGATTTTCAGGTTATTTTTAAATTGAGCATCCTGCTGGCAGGCCAGTTGCATTGCTTCCCAAAGGTTGTCATGATTTCTAGATTTGGGGATACTCCCGACATGTACCAATTCAAATGTGGGATTTGGAATAATTCCATCAGGAAATTCCTCATCATATCCGTTTGGAATCCACTCGCAGGCTTTGGCGCCCTTCATGCTGAAATCTTTTTGATCATAGCTGGTTACCGTAGTTACCATGTCTGCAGATTTCAATACTTCTAGTTCTAAACGGTGGTGTTTTTTATCTGCCCAACGCGTGAGCATCAATTGATCGTAAAAGTCTATATTGGTCCATGGATCTCTGAAGTCGGCCAACCAAGGAACATTGCATTTGTCTTTGACGACTTTGGCTATCAAATGCATGCTGTGTGGTGGTCCTGTTGATACGATGGCATCAATGGGATTTTCCTGAATGTAGTTCGATAAAAATTTTATTGATGGTTGTATCCAAAAACAACGAGCATCCGGAATGAAAAAATTACCACGGACCCAAACCCCAATGCTTTCAGATTTTCTTGGTTTTTCAGTTTCACTCAAAAAACCCGTGTTGATTTTCTCTGTTGGTTTGACACCAACCCATCGCTTATACCAAGAGTAAGGCTCCCAAATGGGTTGCTGCAAAATGGTGATTCCATCGGGAATGTCTTTGGCCAAACTTTCATCCATGACAGGCATTTCCGGATTGGAAGGCGTATAGATGATGGGTTCAATGCCAAATGTTCTGAAGTATTTGACAAATTTCAACCACCGTTGAACACCAGCTCCACCGGATGGTGGCCAATAGTAGGTGATGATCAATACTTTTTTCATCACTTAGAATGGCAACAGATGGGGCTTCCAAGTTACTTTGGCTGTTGTAGGCTCTCCTGGTATTACATTCAACATTGCTGTTACCATGCATTGTTTGCGCAACACTACCTCCGGACGCAAAGGGTGACGCACACTAAAGGTCATCTCAATTTGTAGATTCCCATAGATTAAATCTTTCGGATTCACCATGGCCTTAATCGATGGACCTGTTACAGTTTCACTTTCAAGTGTGCCCATGGCATCATCAATCAGCATCACAATATTTACACCTTCTTCGACAAATTCATATTCTCCCAAATCCATTTCAAAATAGACTTCTACAGGTCCTTCTCCAACGACAACATCTTCAAATACTATGTTCTCACCTTGTGGAATCACATTGCCTCCAAATGCTAGTGCTTCAGTGGCTATGAAAGGTATTGTTTTGCCGTTGCCTTTCTTCACATTGACATATCGGAGCAATTCATTGTCCTGCTCAATGATGTATGCCGTGTTGTCAATCATTACAACATCAACGGGAGAGTGATACCAGGCATCTTTTGGCCCGCCATCTTTCCATCCTTCAAGAGAACCTGAAAGCCATTTGATTTTTCCTTTTTTAAAGGTGTATACAGCATTGCTCCATTCCGATACAGCCACCAATGTTTTACCCGCTATGGCAACGCTGGATATTTTGGGTTCGTCCTTTATGGGTTGATAAAACCAAGAACCCTTTCCATAATAGTAAACCCATTCTTTCTGTGTAATGGCATCTTTTGATTTTCGCTCTTCATTGAAATCAATTTGAAAGATAGACCCATCACTGAAAGTGGCATATCCCAGTGCGCCTTTGATTTCAAGATGCTTGGGGTAAATTCGTTGCTTTTGTTCATTGAACAATGGCAATCTAGCCACTTCAACGGCCACTCCGCTGATTGGATTGAGATTGAAAATTTGGTTGAACTGCGCTGAGAGAACATACAAATTGTTGTTTTCCATGACAACATCTATCGGAAAACCGATGGCTTCATATCCACCGTTGGTCAATTGAATTTCCTCAGAGAAGGCATTGCCATTTCCAGCTATAGTAAAAACAAGTTTGGCTTGTAGATCGACAGCTCTGATTCTGTGATTGTAGCTATCTGCCACATAAAGCAATTGCTGCTCATCATCAAAGGCTGTTCCTCTGGGGTAATTGAATTGCGCATTGAGCAATTGGCCATCAGCAAAACCGGGCAAGGGAGCTCCGATGATTTGCGCAATGGTTCCATCAGGAGTTACCAAATGAATGCGGTGATGGTTGGTTTCAGTGATGAAGAAATTCTTGTTTTTATGCAATGAGATATCTGAAGGGAACTCAATGTTAGCATCAGCCCAGCAATGCGTCTCTACACTATCCTTCAATTGCCAATGCCTTAACTTAGGAGCAAGTTCTTTATCTGCCAGTAGTTCATTGATTTTTTCAATGGCCAAACCCGCTGCGTCATCACCTATAAATTGATGCAGGCATTTTCCTCCTGGGCGTGCATAAATTCGAACTTGAAATTTACCCGTTGAGTCAGCGTCTTTGAATCCCTTGAAATCTGGACTTATAACCAAGGGATGAGTGATGTTTTCCCTTTGAATGATGGAGTAGATTTCTCGTCTGGATCGAGGCTGTTTTGCGTTTCCGAGAATCCCGCTAATCAACTGCACGTTGTACTTTGATTCAAAAGTTTTTTCAATGCGATGAAGTCCTTCCGTACTGAAAGGGTTTTGCTCATCCCAAAGACAAATCACGAGAATTTTATCATGAATGTTTTCTAAGGTAATGGGGTAGGGGGTGTTAAACCAAACAGATCCTTTGGAGATCATGTCCACGTCTTTTTTCTGAGCAGCAAGCCCAAGACTCAAGCATAGAACAAATAATAGTGCTATTGTATTTTTCATGGCATAAAAAAGGGAACCACGAAGATGGCTCCCTTTATTGGTTTTTCAAAAAAACGAATACTTATTTTACTGCTTCGACAACAGCTTTGAAAGCATCTGGGTGATTCATTGCTAAATCAGCCAAAGCCTTACGGTTCAATTCAATTCCTTTGGCGTGAATTTTACCCATAAATTGTGAGTAAGACAAACCATGGATTCTAGCACCGGCATTGATACGTGTAATCCACAAAGCGCGGAAATTACGCTTGCGTAGTTTACGACCAATGTAAGCGTAGGTTAATGCTTTTTCAACGGCGTTTTTGGCAACGGTCCATACATTCTTTCTGGATCCGAAATAGCCTTTGGCCATTTTGAGAACTTTTTTTCTTCTTTCTCTCGAAGCGACTGCATTTTTACTGCGTGGCATAATTTTTTGTTTTTTGAAGGTTGGTGGCTTGCGCGCTTATGACCAACAATCGGGTTAAACTTTTACCTTACTCTTGTATTCAATGAGCTTGAATTAGGCGAGCAATTGGGCCTTGATTGATCTAACGTCAGAAGGATGAACGAGCGCATCATTGCCCAAACCACGCTTACGCTTGGTATCTTTCTTGGTCAAGATGTGACGTTTAAACGCCTGCTTACGCTTAATCTTTCCGCTACCGGTCACCTGGAAACGCTTCTTAGCGCCGGATTTGGTTTTTGATTTTGGCATTGTATTAGGGTTTTAATTATTTCTTTTTAGGGTTGATAATCACAAACATTTTCTTTCCTTCTAATTTCGGTAATTGCTCAGGAACGCCTACCTCAGAAAGTTCTTGAATGAATTTCAATAACAATATTTCACCGCGATCTTTAAAAACAATCGATCTTCCTTTGAAAAATACCCAAGACCTTACTTTGTTCCCTTCCTTCAAAAACTCAAGCGCGTGCTTCAATTTGAATTGAAAGTCATGATCATCGGTGTTGGGACCAAAACGAATCTCTTTAACCGTGACATTCACTTGTTTGGCCTTCATTTCCTTCTGCTTCTTCTTTTGATCGTACAAGAATTTCTTGTAGTCAATGACGCGGCATACAGGAGGTGTCGCATTGGGGGAAATTTCAACCAAATCTATCTCCTGCTCCTGCGCCATTTTTAAGGCAACAGCAGTTGGATATACCCCTTGCTCCACATTGTCACCAACCAAACGTACCTCAGCGGCAGTAATGCGTGTGTTAATGCGGTGCTCATCCTCCTTCTCTCTTCTGAAATCTCTGCGAGGGTAGGGTTTTCCAGGTTTATGCGTTGGTTTTTTTTCCATTCAATGTTTGTTATCCGTGTGAAAGCATTTCCTTGATTTCGTCTTGAACCATTTGCGCAAAGTCAGTTACAGAGAAGGATCCCAAATCTCCAGCACCTTTTTTCCTTGCAGAAACGGTCTGGGCTTGTTGTTCCTGATCCCCGATAATCAACATGTAAGGCACGCGAGCCAATTCTGCTTCTCGGATTTTCTTTCCCACTTTTTCGTTGCTTTCGTCAACGGAGGCGCGAATATCGTAATTTTTTAGATTATTTGCTACACTTTTTGCGTATTCGTTGAATTTTTCACTCACAGGAAGCAATCTAACTTGCTCTGGTGTAAGCCACAATGGGAACTGACCAGCGCAGTGCTCGATTAATATCGCCACGAATCGCTCCATCGATCCAAATGGCGCTCTGTGAATCATCACGGGCCTGTGTTTCTGGTTATCCGCACCGGTATAATCCAATTGAAAACGTTCAGGTAAGTTGTAGTCAATTTGTACGGTACCCAACTGCCATTTTCTACCGATAGCATCTCGTACCATGAAATCCAATTTGGGGCCATAGAAGGCTGCCTCGCCCAATTCCACAACAGTTTTTAATCCTTTTTCATCAGCCACTTCTTTGATTGCAGTCTCGGCTTTTTCCCAATTCTCGTCACTTCCAATATACTTGGATGGATTGTTGGGGTCTCTCAATGAAACTTGGGCCAAGTAATCATGAAAATCCAATGTTTTGAAAATGTACAACACCAAGTCAATCACTTTACCTACTTCCTCTTTCACTTGATCTACTGTACAGAAAATGTGTGCGTCGTCTTGTGTAAATCCACGCACGCGAGTTAATCCATGCAATTCTCCGGTTTGCTCATATCGGTATACCGTGCCAAATTCGGCCAAGCGCAAGGGTAGGTCACGATAGGACTTGGGTTCCGCTTTGAAAATTTCACAATGGTGAGGGCAATTCATCGGCTTTAACATGTAAACCTCTCCTTCTTGCGGCGTTTCTATTGGCTTAAAACTGTCAGAACCATATTTTGCCCAGTGTCCACTGGTCTCATACAATTCTTTGTGTCCGATGTGCGGAGTGATCACTTGAAGGTACCCAGCTTTTGTTTGGGCTGCTTGTAAAAATGATTGGAGTCGTCCTCTTAAATCCGCACCCTTGGGCAGCCAAAGGGGCAATCCGCTTCCCACTTTTTGAGAGAAGTGAAACAATCCCAATTCTTTTCCCAGCTTCCGGTGATCACGTTTCTTGGCTTCCTCCAATTGCACCATGTACTCTTCCAATTCTGCTTGCTTGGTGAAAGTAATGGCATAAACACGGGTCAACATTTTATTCTTCTCATCTCCCCTCCAATAAGCACCGGCTACATTGAGCAATTTGGCAGCTTTGATAAATCCTGTATTGGGGATATGAGGTCCTCTACACAAATCTGTGAAGTTGCCTTGGGTGTAAAAAGTAATGTCACCATCATTCAATCCATCAATCAACTCCAATTTATACTGATCACCTTTTTCAGTGAAGTAATGAATCGCGTCTGATTTGGAGATTTCTTTTCTAACAAAAGCACTTTTTTGACGGGCCAATTCCAACATCAATTTTTCTACTTTGGAAAAATCCTCTTGAGAAAAGGAGTGGTCACCAAAATCGACATCGTAGTAAAATCCATTTTCAATGGGTGGGCCGATGGCCAATTTGATTCCAGGGTACAAAGACTCCAAAGCCTCGGCCATCAAGTGCGCTGAGCTATGCCATAAGGTGGATTTACCATCTGTGTCATTCCATGTTAGAAGCTTCAACGTTGCATCACTTGTGAATGGGCGCGTAGCATCCCAAACATCGCCATTCACCACCGCGGCTAGCACATTGCGCGCCAATCCTTCTGAAATGGATAAGGCCACATCCATGGCCGACTTACCCGCTTCTATACTTTTAACACTGCCATCAGGCAAAGTAATGTTGTACATCTCTGTTTATTTAAGGTTGCAAAGTTAATTAATTAACCAACTCGTATTTCTTTCGTCTTATTCTAAATTCTACCCTTCGATTCAGTGCCCTTCCTTCTTCTGTTTCATTAGAAGCCACCGGCTGACTGCTTCCCAAAGCCTTGATTTCAAATCTTTTTTGATCTATCCCCTTCATGACAATAAAATCAATGACAGAATGGGCTCTATTCTCAGAAAGTACTTGGTTGTAGGCCATCGCTCCTTTGGCATCTGTATGTCCATGAATTTCCATGTACATGTACTTATTCTTGCGCATCATGACGTAAATATTCTCCAATTGATTCATTGCGGAATCTGTCAAGGTGAACTCATCAAAATTGAAGTGAACCGCATCCAGCACCACCTCCTCATACTCCTGTAGTTCCAAGGGAGGGTCTACAGCTACTTCTTGCAGTTTTTCATTGATACAACTGCAGGAACTTTTGTTGTCAATAGATACAACTGAGATGTCATCTAAAAATAGATAGGAATATTCTCTGTTTTCAGGAACTTTGGAGTCTTGGGTTCTGCGGATTATTCTCAATTCTTTGTCATCCTTGAAATTGCCTATGGTGATGTATTGCTCTCCTCCTTTGGCCACAAAGTATCCGCTTAGTTCCACCCATTGATCGGTGTCATCCATCATAATGAATTGCGGGTTGGATAAACTCACATCCTTTAAAAGCAAAGGTTTGCTGGCTATTGCTTTTGGGGGTTGGGCGCTGAGTGACACCCCAAACCCATCATGCACAAATTGGCAGTTGTCTGCAGCTGAATAATACAAAGTGATGCATACTTGTTCTCCAGGTTTTAGCGGCCTTGAAAGATTGCCCAGTAGGTATTCTCTGTATCGATTGTGATTGTTCAGATAGGTTCCAAGTCCTGCGTATCCATTTCCAGATCGGGCCTGCTGTTGTCCAAAGATGTTGTTGGGAACGCCTACTTTTTTGCTGCAAGCGTTGAAATGATCTGGTGTTCCTTCACCAGCTTGCGTCCATTTTTTCAACGACTTTAAACTTTGTTGGGTAAAATCATTGGGGCAATATTCCATTTCCTCAAAGCTTGGATTGATGACCAAGTTTTGAGCTGATGTTGTTACATAGAACAACATTAGAAATAGGGTATTTAAAATGGTTTTCATAAAAAAAAGAGGCAAACGGTTTTCCGCTTGCCTCTTTACAAACGGTTTAATTACTTAACGATGAAAACGACTCTTCTATTTTGTGCTTTGCTCATAGGAGTGCCTTTGGTTCCAACCAATTCATTGGCATCTTTGGCATCTATAGAGATACGACCTTCATCCACGCCACGAGTGACTAGTGCATCTTTTACCATGATTGCGCGGTTCTTGGCTATTTCAGTCAGTTCTGGTTTTACTTTGGCTTCAGTCATTTCTTCTGTATCGGCATGACCAGTGAGCAAAACATTGATGCTTGGATTGGCTTTTAGTAATTCTGCCAATTCATCCAATTCAGATTCAAACTGTGCAGGAATGGCATCTGACTCTTTTCCGAAGTAAATTCCAGCGGCATTGATCAACTGCTCTGGTTTTGCACCAGCTGGCTTCGCTCCTGATTTGCTGTAAATTAAATCAGTCTCAACAACGGTGCTTTTTCCGCAGTTGCATTCACTTTTGGCTGTGATGGGCAAAACAGTGATGTTGTCCACATAATAGTACGCACCATTGATGGTCACGCCTGTTGGTTTGGTCGTTGGTTTTACTTTTTCAAACTTCATGTCTCCATCGTTTCCAAAACCTCCAATGGTCATGTAGGTTTCATTTCCTTTGGCATAGTATGGAACACAAACTGTAGTCCATTTGTCAGCATCGTTGACTGCACGATTGGCAGGCATCAGAACACTGGCCGCATTGGTGATACTTTGATCATCCTCGTGCTGAATCTTTTTCTCTGAGAATAAAATACCCACATTGTTCACGGCCAATTTTGAATTTTCTGCCAAACTCAAATTGTAGGTAACACAATACATTTGGTCTTTTTTCAAAGGGTGTTTCAATTTCTGAGAAAGGTAGGTGCGATTGATTTTTGGATCTTTGCTGTATCCGATAAACCCAGCATAATTGTTTCCCTCTTGGGCTGTTTGTGTACCCAAATCGTTGTCTGGTGCGTTGATTTTTTTATTCTTTGAATTTCCACCTGCAAATAAATCAGCACCTGTTTTGTTGACACTCAACCATGGTTTGGCTACCAAATGAAGCTGTCCTTTTCCCTTGAGTAATTTTGCATCAAACTCTTCAAAGGATCCGTTGAAAACCTCGTTGGGATCTGTATCCTCAACGACTTCTTTTTTACCTTTTTCAGGTTTGTCGGACTTTCCTGTATCCTTACCATCCTTTTTTTGAGCAAACGCACTTACTCCCATTAGGAATAAACATGCGAGAAATAAACTTTTGATTTTCATTATTTCAGGTTTAAGCATTTTGTATCGTTTCAATAAATAATTTCAATTTCTTGGGATTCATGTCGGGGTATACACCATGCCCTAAGTTGGCAATATACTGCGACTTTCCGAATTTCTCCACCATATTCAAGGTTGATTTGACTATCTGTTCATCTGTTCCGTATAGTACAGCAGGGTCTAAATTTCCTTGAAGTGTTTTGGATGGTAATAATTTTCTGGCTGAATCAATATCCATGTTCCAATCCAATCCCACTACATGACATGATAAATCTTCAAAATGAGATAATGCGTAGTGTGCTCCTTTGGCAAAAAAGGTAACTGGAATTTGTTTTTGGATATGGGATAAAATACGTTCAACATGTGGCAATATCAATGCTCTGTACCATTCTACATTGAGCACACCGGCCCATGAGTCAAATAGTTGAAAGAGATGTATGCCTGTGTTTATTTGCATTTGTGCGTAGGCTATAGTTGCCGTTGAAATTTTGGTAAGCAATGCCTGTGCCAATTCTGGTTGCTCGATTAAAACCCTTCTTGCCTTGCTGAACTCCTTGCTTCCTTTCCCCTCAATCATATAACAGAAAATAGTCCAAGGTGCACCTGCAAATCCGATGAGAGGAACACGACCTTCTAATTTTTCCAGTGTGATTTCAAGCGCCTCCTTGACATAGCTCAAGTGAGATGCAATGTTGTCCATTTCCAATGCATCAACATCAGACATGGTTTGAATGGTTTTTGGAAAAAAAGGACCTTTGCCTTCATCCATTTGATATGGAAGCCCCATGGCTTCAGGGATAACCAAAATATCACTGAATATGATGGCCGCGTCTACACCTAAAATATCTACGGGCTGTACAGTCACTTCTGCTGCCAATTCAGGATTTGTAACCAAATTAATAAAGCTACCAGCCTGGGCTCGGGTGGCTCGGTATTCTGGAAGGATTCTTCCAGCTTGTCGCATTACCCATACCGGAATTCGTTCCGTTTTTTCTCCCTTGGCGGCTCTAATCAACAAATCATTTCCTAACATGGGGCTAAGGTAGAGCGAAAAAATTAGTGGAGAATTTTAAATGTAAGTTCCAAGAGTATTTCTCCATCACTCATTTGTCCTTTTCCAATTCCCTTCGATTTTTTGTCAGTGTCGTACAAGTATCCTATGATCCTGTCCAATTTGGCTGCTGAGTAATTCCTCAGCGCTGAGTCAACGTCTTTTTTTTGATTGGTACCCAAATACATTTTTTGTAGCGTATAGGTCTTGTTTTCTGCGCTGGCAATGATATTTACCTTATTGAAAAAACCAAATAGGCTACCCACCAACATAGGAATGGGCATGCTCTTCGGATTCCTAACAAAATATTCGATGATTCGGTTGGCCTGGATAATGTTTTTTTCAGCTAGTGCATTTTGTAGCTCAAAGATGTTGTATTCCTTTGAAATGCCAACATAGTCCTGAATAATATCGCTGTTGATTTCTGTACCGGCAGGAAAAATGATGGCAATCTTGTTAATCTCATTCACAATTTTAGACAGATCATTTCCCAAATAATCGGACAATAACTCGGCGATTTTCCGATTGATTTTGAAACCCCTGCTGGTGACGTAGTCATAAATCCAAGAATCGAGCTGATTGTCTTTGATTTTTTCAGAAACAAAGTGCACGGTCTTCTTCTCAATGAGTTTCGTAATGGAGAGTCGTTTGTCTAAGGTTTTTCCTTTGTACTCCAATACAAAAATTGTTGTTGGAGTGGGTTGGTTAATGTAGTTTTCTAAAGGTTTGAGGGAATCACTTTTTTTCCATTCTTTTAGGTCTTGGGCCTCCTTGATCATGACAATTTGGTAATTTCCCATCATGGGAAATCCTTTGGCCAAATTGATCACTTGGCTCAATTCACTGTCTCTTCCGTACACTACACTTAGTCCAAAGCTTTTTTCACTTTCATCTAGAATATCGTTTTCAATCGAATGGGCGATTTCATCAATAAAAAAAGGCTCTTCTCCAGTCAGAACATACACTGGAGCAAATTTTTTAAGTTGAATGTCCCGAATGATTTGATTATAGGTTACTCCCATTTCAAGTGTTTAACTGATTGGCCTTCATTTTTAATTTCTTTCAGAGCGTCTATTCCGATTTGAATGTGCAAATCAACAAAATTTGTGGTTACAACGTTGTCACTTTCTGAAGTTTTTACTCCCTGAGGTGTCATGGGTTGATCTGATACCAGCAAAAGTGCTCCTGTGGGTATTTTGTTATAGAAACCAACAGAAAACAATGTGGCAGTTTCCATATCGATGGCCATTGCCCTGATTTTTCTTAAGTATTCTTTGAAAGGCTCATCATGTTCCCAGACCCTTCTATTCGTGGTGTAAACCGTCCCGGACCAATAGTCTAAATTTCTGTCACGGATGGTAGATGATACGGCACGTTGCAAATTGAATGCGGGCAATGCTGGAACTTCAGGTGGGAAGTAGTCATTGCTGGTTCCCTCTCCCCTGATACCAGCCAAGGGTAGTATGAAATCACCAATTTTGTTTTTTCTTTTTAATCCTCCACATTTTCCTAAGAATAAAACAGCTTTGGGTTGACGGGCTGTAAGCAAATCCATGATTGTAGCAGCATTGGCACTGCCCATGGAGAAATTAATCATGGTGATACCGTTGGCCGTAGCCGTTGGCATGCTTCTGTTTTGTCCAATAATGGGGACATTGTGCCACTCAGCGAACTTCTCAAGATAGCTATCAAAGTTGGTCAGGAGAATGTATTCACCAAACTCTTCAATTGGTGTGCCTGTATACCTGGGCAACCAATTTTGTACGATTTCTTCTTTTGTCTCCATAGTGGTTTATTTTTGTTTCAAATGCAATTGAATTTACCACAATATAGTCACAATATTCGGAAGAGGGAGGAACTATTGGAGATTTTTTGTGTGGTAAGACGAAAATGGTATTTGCTCACACCAGAAGAATGGGTGCGGCAGAATTTGGCCGTTCACCTAGAACGTCATGTGGGTTATCCGCTTGCCCGTATTGCATTTGAAAAAGAATTGGAGGTGAATGGGAAGAGAATGCGTCCCGATATTGTTCTTTACAACCCACAATGGGAAGTAGATGGGATTATTGAGTGCAAAGCGCCCTTCATTGAATTGGATCAAAAAGTATTGGATCAAATAGGGCGTTACGACAGAATCCTTCAAGCGCGGTGGGTTGGGATTAGCAATGGGTTGCAACATCATTTTTACAATGCTGAATCAGGATGGCGCCAGGAATGGCCAATGCTGTAGCTGAAATGTTTATCTTTGCCGCAGTATGGAAGAGAATATTGTTCGTATTACTGTTGTTGATCGTCAAGGAGTCAATCATGAGTTGGAAGCCCCAACGGACATGAACATGAATATGATGGAATTGTGCAAAAGCTATGAGTTGCCAGTTGAAGGAACTTGTGGTGGAATGGCCATGTGCGCAAGCTGCCACATTTACGTGATGTCTGATCATGATTTGCTTGTTCGAAATGACGACGAAGAGGCTATGTTGGACCAAGCTTTTTTTGTAAAATCAAATAGCAGATTGGGTTGTCAAATGCACATTTCTCCCGCGTTTGAAGCCTTGGTTGTGCAACTTGCAGAAGTGGGCGCTTAATCAGTACTGTTGATTAAGCAAGTTTCCGGATTCAACCAATTTTTTTAGAAAAGGATTCCTACTTGCTGTATCCCATAAATTAACGTGTCCTATATGATGGGTATCTGTTCCCAAATACGATATCAGTCCGGCGTCCACCAATCTTTCTGCCATTTTTTTTACACCTGGTCCATATTGTCCAGTAAAACTGTTGATGTTGACTTGTAAAAAAACATCGCGATCAAAAGCGTTTTCGTAATTGGTCATTTTCTCGTGCCAATACACATAGCGCTCAGGGTGAGCCAACACAGGTTGATACCCATTGAGCTGCATTTGAAATACAGCATCCTTATAGTAGTAGGGCTCTGAATCAAAAGAAAGTTCAAAAAGCACGTGGTTGCCATTAAAGGTCAACAATTGCTTGTTGTTCAATAAGTCAATAAAGTGTTCGTCGCAAAAATACTCAGCCGCTGCATCAAATCGGATGTCAATATTCCTAAGGGCCAATTCCTCCAAGACTTTCTTTTTGCCTTCTAGAATAATCTCAGCAGTGTTGGGGTAAATTTCCTTGTAAATGTGTGGAGTAGTAATGATGGAGTGGTATCCAAATTCTTTTAGCTTTAAAATAAGTTCAATGGATGCCTCGATATTGGGAGCTCCATCATCTATTCCAGGAATCAAATGAGAGTGCATGTCCATGCCCACCGCATGCATGCTGATGGGTTCAATGACTTTGTTTTTCTTTGGAAAGAGTGTAGACAAAAAGGACATACAACGAATTTAGTGTAAATCTCGTTTGATCGTCATTTCGCCTGCTAAATTCTCTTGGAGTTGAATGGATCTGGTTTTTTGATCGGAATGATTACCTAGCACGTGCATTAACTTGGTAACCGCGGCTTCTGCAGTTAGATCCCAACCGCTTAAAATTCCGGAATCCTCCAATTCTTTCGCGTTTTTGTACAAATTCTGATTGACTGAGCCTTGGGTGCATTGCGAGATGTTTAGAATGATTGTTCCACTGTCATGAATTTCATTCAATCCTTGAATAAGCCATGGCAGTTGAGGGATGTTTCCATTTCCATAAGTCTCCAATATCAATCCATCGTAGCGGTGATTTGATTTGAAGTTATTCAAAGAATTTGGATTGATTCCGGGAAATATCTTCAGCCAACCAATGTTCGTGTTCAATTTGAGTTGTGGTTGAAATGGATTGTCATTTCGGAGCAAAAGCCCATGGTGAAATTGAAGGTGAACGCCTATCTCAGCAAGCGGAAAATAATTGGGACTTTCAAAAGCATCAAATCCTTCCGCGCTGTGTTTGTAGGTTCTATTTCCCCTCAGCAGTTTGGACCCAAAACAAATGGCAATCTCCTGTATTATTGGCTTTTGTTGAAATTCCGATGCTGCAATTTCAATGGCCGTGATCAAATTTTCCTTGCCATCTGTTCTGATTTTACCGATGGGCAATTGAGAACCTGTGAAAATGATGGGCTTCTTGATTCCTTGCAGCATAAAGCTCAGAGCCGAGGCTGTGTAAGCCATTGTATCTGTCCCGTGGAGAATTACAAAACCAAAATAATCGTCATAGGACTGAACGATGATCTCAGCTAGGTTTTGCCAAATTTCAGGCTGCATATCGCTTGAATCAATTGGGTTTGGGAATGCAGCGACATCTATTTTCAAATCAAATCGTTGCAACTCTGGCAAGTGCTGCACGATGTTGTAGAAGTCAAAAGGTATCAAAGGACCGCCAGGAAACTCCTCAGTCATTCCAATGGTTCCACCCGTATAGATGATCAGTATTTTTTTTTCCATAGTACTAAATGTTGAAAATCTTCTTGGCCGTTTCACTGGTGGTTTCAGCTATTCTTATCAATGGCACTTGATAAACATCAACCAAGTGTTCTGCAATAAGCGGTATATATGAACTTTCATTTCTTTTTCCACGATGAGGAGTAGGTGGAAGAAATGGGCTGTCGGTTTCTAATACAATTTTTTCCAGCGGTACATGTTGAAGTGTTTTTTTCAAATCACTTTTGGGATAGCTAATGACACCTCCGATCCCGAGTGCGAATTGTTTCAACGCCAATATTCTTTCTGCGGTTTCGATATCACCTGTAAAGCAATGAAAAATACCGAAAAGCTGTTCATCCATTTGTGCTTCTATTACTTCCAATAATTCATTAAAGCTATCTCTGGCATGCAGAATCAGCGGTTTTTGGAATTTTTTTGCCCATTCAATGTGTCTTTTTAATGATTGAATTTGTAAATCAAGGTGCTTTTTTTCCCAGTATAAATCCAAGCCAGTCTCACCGATACCATAAAAAGTATTGGTTTCCATCCACTGTTCCATTTTGTCAAGTTGAACTTCAAAGTCTGGGTTGACATCGCATGGGTGTAATCCCATCATAGGAAAAAACAGATCGGGATTTTTTTGATGCAACGCCATCATTGGTTCAATGGAATTGTTGTCAATATTGGGCAGGAAAATATGATTGACTTTTTTATCTAGGCACCGTTGAATGGTGTCATCAATGTCAGGCAGAAATACATCAAGATAAAGGTGAGAATGGGTGTCTATCCACATCTTTTTTTTGCAAACATAACTATGCTGACGCGACTTATTTTGATTGAATTGCGATATATTTACCAAAAAATAGAGATGATGAGATACGCTTTAGTTGTAGCAGGTGCTTTGTTCTTTATGGCATCTTGCTCAAAGTTTGAGGATGGACCAGCCATTAGTTTTAGATCCAAAGAAAACAGATTAACAGGGAAGTGGAAACTGACCAAATGGACTGAAAAGGGTGTTGATGTTACCGCCTCCAATACGGACGGTGACGAAGTTTTTTATGAGTTTAGCGGCAATAGCAGCATGGTCATCAATATAGGAGCCGCTCAACCAATTGAAGGTATTTGGCTATTGGAAGAGACCAATGTTATCATGGATTTGCAGTTGGTTTCAGAGTTTGGAAATTACATAGACAAGGATACCCTTATGCTTAAGCGATTGACCAATAAGGAGATGGTTGTATTTTATGACGACGAGTTAGAAACGGAATTATTCTTTGAGGCTCAGTAAGATTCTAATTGGTGCAGGCTAAAATTTTAGTTATTCGTTTTTCTGCCATAGGAGATATCGTTTTGACATCCCCTGTTTTAAGGATTTTACAACAAGGTTTAGATGGTGGTGCTGAGTTGCACATGGTGGTCAGAAAGCGTTATCTCCCCGTTGTTGAGCATAACCCAAGAATTACCAAAGTATTTTCATTTGAAAATACAGTTCAAGAAGTTATGGATCCTCTTTCTGAGGAGGAGTATGATTACATTATTGACTTACAGAACAACTTAAGATCAAATCTCATCAAGAAGCGGCTAGGCGTATTGGCTTTCACCGTGGAGAAAAAGAATTGGGCCAAATTTGTTTGGATTAAGTTTGGATTCAAGTGGGATATCCCACACGTTGTTCAGCGATACATCGATACCTTAAAAACATTGGGATTATCCGATGATGGTCAGGGATTGGAGTTTGAAATTCCCCAAAGTGTGAATGTTTCTTTGCCCTTTGAACATTACACAGCTGTGGTAATTGGCGCAAATCATTTTGGTAAACGTCCAGATGCATCCAATTGGCTCAGTATTTTACACAGGATACCCGGAAACATCGTTATCGTAGGCGGCAAAGAGGAGGAAATGATGAGTACAGCGTTGTCCATTGATGATCGCGTTTTTAATGTGGTGAACAAACTGGATTTGATGGAAAGTGCTTGGGTCGTTAAGCACGCTCAAATGGTTGTCGCTGGTGATACGGGTTTGATGCACATCGCAGCCGCATTTGGAAAAAACATTATTTCACTTTGGGGTTGCACAAGGCCAGGATTGGGAATGTCTCCATGGAGGTCGGGTGAGCACAGTGTTATCATTGAACCTGAAGGAAGAGGTGATAGACCATGCTCCAAATTGGGAGACTCCTGTAAGCATGGTCAGCTGAACCGATGCATTCATGAGATAGATTTGAATAAGATTGAGAAGGCAGCGAAAAGTATCCTTGGTTTAATGCCTATCGAATAAAGCCTTAAGCTCAGTTGCATCCTCAGGTTTCATTTTTCCTGCAAGGATTAAGCGCAATTGTCTTCTTCTCAAAGCGCCGTCATACCTCATTTTTTCAATTTCAGTTTCAGGAAGAAGTTCAGGCACATTGATGGGTCCTCCCAATTGGTCTACAGCCACGAAAGTATAAATGGCTTCATTGCATTTGATTTTTTCTCCTGTTGAACCATGCTCTACGAATATATCCATGAAAACTTCCATTGAGGAATTGAATGAACGCGATACTTTGGCTTCTATGACAACCAAATCACCCAACTTAATGGGGTGCTGAAAAGATACATTGTTCACAGCTGCAGTTACCACGACTCTTCTGCAATGTCTCTGTGCGGAAATGGCACTGGCGATGTCGAGCCAATTCAATAACTGACCGCCCATCAGGTTTCCTAGCGTGTTGGTGTTTTCAGGAAGTACCAAGTGGGTAGTGGTGGTATGTGTATCTTTTGCGTAAACAGGTTTCATACTGCGAAGTTACATGATTATCTTCGTCCAATGGATTACAACATCGTAAAGTCATTGCACATCATATTTGTCGTTACCTGGTTTGCAGGTTTGTTTTATATCTATCGTTTGTTTGTCTATCATGCGGAAGCTGAAGCAAAGGACAATCCAGAAAGGGATATTTTACTGCGTCAATATCGTTTGATGGAGTATCGACTTTGGTACATCATTACCTGGCCATCTTGTGTTTTAACCTTGATTTTTGGTACTTGGCTTTTGGTTTTGAACCCAGGGTATTTGAGTATGCCGTGGATGCACCTTAAATTGTTTTTTATCCTTTGTCTCCTCCTTTATCAATGGAAAGGACAGCTGATATACAACAGAGGAAAACTGAGGGCGATTGGATTAAGTGGTTTTAAGTTGCGGATGTGGAATGAAGTTGGGACCATTTTATTGGTAGCTATTGTATTTGTCGTTGTGAATAAAGATTCTATTTCATGGTTGTGGGGTGCCCTGGGCTTGGTAGGTTTGGGTGTAGTTCTTACCCTAGCGATTAAAGCCTACAAGAGAGTAAGAAGCGATGAAATGAATGAAAAATGAAAACTAAAGTACTTACCCTAATTTTTGTATCTGTTGCTTTTTTTGCTTTTGCCCAAAAGCCAGAATGGCTCAAACCTCATCCAGAAGGACGCAGTGTTTTTGTTCAGGGAATATTGGTGGACAATGCAGATTCAACATTGAGTTTACCAGGAAGCATCACGATTACCAATTCAGAGGAGGGCAATCAATCTTATACCATCAAAGCCAATTCAATGGGTGTATTTCAGTTTCATTTGGTGGAGAATGCCAAGTATGTTGCTGCTTTTGAGTATCCTGATTACATCACAAAAAGAATAGCTTTTGATACGTTTAATGTACCAGATAAAGCGTGGAAAAAAAGTTGTATGATTGATCTCAAGCTGACCGTGGACAAGCGCCCTGAAGGTTTCAAGGATGTTGTTGCGATGTTGCCCATAGCTACTTTTCAGTATGACCCCAATGAACGTTTGTTTCTTTTTGACACGGAGGTTACGGATAGGGTGCTGAAAAGGTATCAGGCCGAGCTTGATCGAGCCAGAGGAAATGTTGTGGAAGAAAAGGAAGTTCAACCTGTTCAGGAAGAAATCAAGCAGGATTAAAAGATTTGATAATTTTATCGCTGAGCACCTTGGAAAGTTTGAAATAGGATTCCATAGTCCATCCTGCGATGTGAGGAGTTAGAATGACTTTATTTTCTTGAAGGAGTCTGTTATAAATGCTATTGTCTTTGTGTTCCAATTGGAGATTGGTTCCTTCAAACTCTAGGACATCCAATGCTGCGCCCAAAACGATATTACTCTCCATTGCGTCCAATAGATCAGCCGTTACGCAGTGCTGTCCCCGAGCGGTGTTGATGAAGTAGATGGGTTTTCTAAAGGAATCGAAAAACGATTTATTGGCATATGATTTTGTCTCCAAGGTTAGCGGAAGGTGCAGGCTAACGATGTCTGCTTCTTCGAAAATCTTTTCCAAAGAAACCAGCTGCACATGTGAGAGAGGGCTTTCGATGAGTGCGGTGTCATGAGCAATGATTCGACAACCTATCGATTTTAATTTATTGGCAACGCTTTTACCCATGTGTCCCAAACCAATGATCGCAACGGTTTGATTGGACAATTCAATTCCTCTGTGCTCCTCTCTGAGCCAAAGGTTTTTTCTGACTGAGTTATTGCCAGAAGCGATTTTTCGTATCAAAGTTAAAATGGCTCCCAGGACAAATTCACCCACGGCTTCTGCGTTTCCTTCTGGTGAACTGAAAACTTGAATTTGTTTATGATTACAATAATTGACATCAATGTTTTCCAATCCAGATCCCGATCGAGCAATCCATTTTAAATTTGGAAATAGATCAATGTTATTGGCATTTAGTACAAAACGGCTTCTGATAACAATGCCTTCTATTTCTTGGTGATTCTGGGAAATGTAATCAAGCGTGTTGTCCTCATCCCAAAAGCAGTGGTAACCGTGATTTTCTAAATCTTTGAACAATACATCATGCACGCTGTCGAGAAATACGACCTTAGACATCAATGAAAAATATTAAATGGTACCGATAAAAATTGCTGCAATAGCATGTGACCAACGCCAAAATAAATGATAAGGCCAATGATGTCATTGGTGGTGGTGATAAAGGGTCCGGTAGCCAATGCAGGGTCAATTCCAAACTTGTGCAAAGTCAATGGAATATAGGTTCCTGAAACGCTCGCAAATACGATAACGCTAAAAAGTGCTATACTCGCTGTGAGGCTCATCCCAATATCAAAATGAAACAACTGAGTGGTAAGGAAGATAATGATGGAACAGATCAAACCATTAAAAGCGCCGACACCAAATTCCTTTAAAATTTTTCTCCAAACGGTTTCGTCCAGTTCACTTTGATTGGCCAAGGCTTTTACCACCAATGCGGCTGATTGAACACCAACATTTCCTCCAGTCGCAGCAATGAGCGGCATGAAAATCGCCATTTGTGGATTTTCAGTAATGTCATAAAGTCCGATGATGTAGGCACTGCTCATTCCGCCACCCATGCCAATCAATAGCCATGGCAAACGTGCTCTGGTCAATGTCCAAATGCTATCGCTGGACTCAACATCCTCAGAGATACCAGATGCCAATTGATAATCTTTGTCCGCTTCCTCTTGGATGACATCCAATACGTCGTCTATGGTAATTCGTCCTACCAGTTCTTGACTATCATTCAAAACTGGAATCACCACGAGGTCATATTTTTTCATCACATTGGCCACTTCCTCTACAGGTGTAGCGGTGTTGACGGTATATACTTTTTTATTGGTATAAAGTTCACTGATCGATGATCTAAGACTAGCGGATGAAAAGATCAACATTTTCATGCTGAGTGTACCTATGATTTTATTGAGATCATCCACTACATAAATGGTGTAGATGCTGTCAAGGTCCTCGCTTTGTTTGCGCATTTCTCTGATGGCCATAGCAACACTCCAATGGGCATTGACTTTGATCAATTCTTTGGCCATTAACGCTCCAGCTGTACCCTC
>CANEVR010000016.1 GCA_947442505.1 Flavobacteriales bacterium
GATACAATCAGGCATCAAAATCATGCTGATGTTTTGGAGTCATTGGCATCCTTGGAATTTCCGCACTCTAAAATGGAGGACTGGAAGTACACCAGAACGCAAAAGTTAAATCAAGGACAGTGGATTTTGCAAAGATCTGAGGTCATCTCTGACCCTGAATTTCAGGCGTTGTCATCTGTTCAAACGCAAATGCGTTCAGGTTTTTTTGGTTGTCTTAATCAAGTTGCGCCAACCGAGGCTTTTTCATTGGACATCGCGTCAAATGAAAGCTTTGAAGATCCGTTTCATTTTGTTATTAAAAGCAACACGGATTGGGCGTGGACACAACCTTCCTTTGAATTGACTTTGGGGGAGAACGCGAAGGCAAAAGTGGTGTTGCATTTTATCGGTAAGAATAACGGGTTCTCCAATGCGATTTTGGATGTTAAGATGATGGAAGGTAGTCATTTGGATTTGGACATTATTCAAGACAATGATGATTCCTTTTTCCAGATACTGGATATCAAGGTTGATGAAGCAAGTAAGGCCAATTGCAACGTGGTTACCCACACATTGAATGGAGGATGGACAAGGAATAATTTGTGGATGAGTTTGAATGGTGAAAACGCCCACGCGGCACTTTCAGGATTTTATCTTCCTCAAGATGGTCAATTGGTGGATAATCATACAGTGGTGGATCATCGTGTTCCCAATTGTACATCCAATGAATTGTACAAAGGTGTATTATATGACAAATCAAAAGGAGTCTTCAACGGTAAGGTTTTTGTAAGAAAGGACGCTCAAAAAACAGAGGCATATCAGAGTAACAAGAACATCATGATGAGTGATGAGGCCACGATGGATTCAAAGCCTGAGTTGGAAATTTATGCAGATGATGTGAGGTGCAGTCACGGCTCAACTACAGGTCAATTTGATGAGGAGGCATTGTTTTATTTGAGAGCAAGAGGATTGAGCGCTTTGGGAGCAAAACAATTGTTGGTTTCTGCCTATGTGAATGAGGTTATCAATCGTTCCAATAATGCGGAAGTCATCACTTTTGTCAAGAAAGAGTTATCTGAAAGAGGTCGTATCATTGCTGATGAAGTATGAGTGTCGGTTCTGCCATAGCTGATATCCGAAAGGAGTTTACCATTCTGCATCAGCGGGTAAGAGGCAATGACTTGGTTTATTTTGACAATGCCGCTACAACCCAAAAGCCAGATGTTGTCATTAGTAGTATTGTTGAGTACTATCAGCAATACAATGCAAACGTTCATCGCGGCGCACATTACCTGGCCAATTTGGCTACAGGAAGAATGGAGGAGGCCAGATCTACCATTCAATCCTTTGTAAATGCCCGTTCAACAGAAGAGATTATTTTTACTCAAGGAACTACCGATGGAATCAATTTGGTGGCGCAAGCTTGGGGAAATGGCTTCATTAAAGAAGGTGATGAAATACTCATCGCTACATCGGAGCATCATGCCAATATAGTTCCATGGCAGTTGTTGTGTCAAAGGACAAAAGCAGTTCTGAGGATAATTCCACTCAATGAAGATTGTTCTTGGAAAGAAGACTATGTGAACTTGTTGACCAACAAAACAAAGTTAGTAGCAGTGGGATGGGTGAGCAATGCTACAGGTGTTGTTCATCCTGTGAAAGCAATGATACAAAAGGCGCGTGCTGTGGGAGCCAAGGTGTTGATTGATGCAGCTCAGGCTGTTAGTCATTTTCCAATTGATGTTCAAGATTTGGATTGTGATTGGTTGGTGTTTTCAGGACATAAGATTTTTGGCCCCACGGGTATCGGTGTGTTGTTTGGAAAGTCAACATTGTTGAATGCCATGGATGTTTATCGAGCAGGCGGAGAGATGATTGATAAGGTGAGTTTTTCAGGAACGACGTTCAATAAGTTGCCTTACAAGTTTGAAGCAGGAACGCCACACATTGAAGGAATCATCGCAATGGCTGAAGGGATAAGGTGGTGGACCAACTTGGGATGGGACTTGATCAATCAAATTGAGAAGAGTCAGCAAGAATGGATGTCTGAAGTGATTTTGAATTTTCCCGAGTTGAGATGGATAGGCATGCATCCAAATCGGGTAGCGCTTTATTCTTTTGTTCACCCAACCATTCATCCTTCGGATATAGGTGCATTATTGGATCAACAAGGAATAGCCATCAGAACGGGACATCATTGCACACAGCCCTTGTGGGAAGCATTGGGCTTGAACGGCTCTGCTAGAGCATCTTTGACCGTATATAATAGTGAAGAGGAAGTGGATGTTTTTTCGAAGGCTTTGCGTAGATCAATTAATATGATGGTGTGATGAGTATTGAATCAAAACAGCAGGAAATAGTTCAGGAGTTTGCCATGTTTCCTACATGGATGGAGAAGTATGAGTACATCATTGAATTGGGAAAGGATTTGAATGTGATGGATGAAGATTTGAAAACAGAAGATCATTTGATCAAGGGATGTCAATCCAGGGTTTGGTTATCTGCTATTAAAAATGAAGATGGAACTTTTCATTTTACAGCAGACAGTGACGCCATTATCACCAAAGGAATTGTTGCTTTGGTTGTTCGTCTGTTTGATGGAGAAAAAGGGAATGACATTGTTCAAGCTCCAATGGACTTTTTGAAAGAAATAGGACTGATTGAAAATTTGTCTCCAACAAGGAGCAATGGTTTAGCAGCCATGATCAAGCAAATAAAAACGTACGCATTAATCATGCAATAAGATGGACAAGGAGAAAATCACAGAAGATATTATTGCCACGCTCAAAACGATTTACGATCCAGAGATTCCTGTGGATATATACGAATTGGGATTGATTTATGGTATTGACTTGAACGATGATGGTGATGTTAGAATAAGCATGACATTAACCTCCCCCAGTTGTCCAGTGGCGGAAACGCTGCCTCCTGAAGTGGAGTCCAAAGTGAAAGAGACACCTGGAGTGACTGGATGTAAGGTCGAAATTACTTGGGAGCCATCTTGGGACAAAAGCATGATGTCTGAGGCGGCGCAATTAGAATTAGGATTTTTATAAATTCAAGCGTAAATTTTCACCATGAAATCTTTATGGTTGAGAATTGCCACGGCTGTTTTACTTTGTCTTGTAGGACAATATTCAATAGCAGGGACAGGATTTGTTGGTAGTCATGCTAGCAGCGCTTGGACATTCTATCAGGATGCTGGAGGAAATGGATTAAGAACCATCACCACTTCGATGCTTACCTTGAAGGGGAGCAATTCACTGCAGTTCAATTTGATTGAGACCAAAGTCACGATGGTAGCGCCATTATCGGGTAACTATACTTTTACATGGCAACATACTACGTTGGACAATGCCTTGTACGAGGATGCGGCCTATTACATCAATAATTTCTATTACCCCATTACAGAAGGCAATCCCGCTACTTCAGCAACAGGAAGTATAACCATGTATGCTACTGCGGGAACAACTATTGGCTTTGCTATTTTCTCCAATGATGATGCTTATGGTGCTTCAACCCTGAAGATCACCAATTTTAACTGGCCCGACGCCGTAGTAGGATGTGCCAATGCCACCGCATGCAATTACAATCCATTGGCCAATGTTAGTGCCACTTGCACTTTTCCAGCCCAGTTTTACAATTGTTCCAGTCAATGCATTAATGATGCTGATGGCGACGGTGTTTGCAATGAATTAGAGGTGCCTGGCTGTATGGAAATGAATGCCTGTAATTTTTTGTCCAGCGCTACAGATCCAGCTCCTTGCGCTTATGCTCAGCAGTATTACAATTGTTCCAATCAATGTATCAATGACAGTGACGGCGATGGCGTGTGCAATGAACTAGAGGTTTTGGGTTGCCTTGATCCTACGGCCTGCAATTACAATGCAAATACCACGGAGTTGGTCACTTGTGTTTTCGCACAACCGTTTTATTCATGCGCAGGAGCTTGTTTGTCAGATATCGATGTTGATGGGGTTTGTGATGAGAATGAAATAATTGGTTGTCCTGACTTGAATGCTTGCAATTACAATGCGCTAGCAACGGATAATGGTCCATGTGTTTATTCAGCGATGTTTTATGATTGCCAAGGCAATTGTCAATATGACTCTGATGGCGATGGCGTTTGCAATGAACTGGAAATTTTGGGATGTCAGGATAATTTGGCTTGTAATTATGTACCCAATGCTACCGATGCGTCAGGTTGTATTTACGCACAACTTTATTATTCTTGCAATGGTGTATGTATTCAAGACGCAGATGGCGACGGTGTTTGCAATGCGTTAGAGGTTTTGGGATGTTCAGATGTTTTGGCATGCAACTTTAACCCTCTTGCGACGGATGGAGATCTGCAATTGTGTAATTACCCGGAGATGTTCAGGGATTGTTCTGGAAACTGCCTGTTGGATTCAGATGGAGATGGGGTATGCAATCAAGAAGAGATTTTAGGGTGTCAGGCTCCTGCGGCATGCAATTATGATCCAACGGCGACCAATGCGGCCATTTGTTATTTCCCCGATTTGTTTTATTTGTGTTCAGGCGACTGTATCAATGATGCAGATGGGGATTTGATTTGTGATGAGTACGAAATGATCGGTTGCACAGATCCTTCAGCCTGCAATTTCAATTCCGCCGCAACGGATGAAGATGTTTGCAACTATCCTGAGCTGTATTACGATTGCGATGGAAATTGCATCAATGATTTAGATGGTGATGGTGTCTGCAATGAGCTAGAGATTGGTGGATGCTCGGATGCTTCAGCTTGTAATTACAATGCATCGGCAACAGACAATAATGGAACATGTTGGTATGTGGATGCTGCCCTAGATTGTGATGGGAATTGTTTGAATGATGCGGATATGGATGGTGTTTGTGACGATTTTGAAGTTGTGGATTGTATGGATCCTCAAGCTTGTAATTTCAATCCTTTTGCAACTGATCCTGGAATTTGTGATTTCCCGCTACCTTATTACAATTGCCAAGGTGCGTGTATTTTGGATAGTGATGGGGATGGAGTTTGCAATGGTTTAGAGATTCAAGGTTGTCAGGATGCATTGGCTTGTAATTACAATCCCTTGTCTACGGAATTTGATTGTGAATATGCCGAGGCATTTTTAGAATGTGATGGCAATTGTCAGAGTGATGGCGATGGAGACGGTGTTTGCGATGAACTTGAAATTGTAGGTTGCCAGAATAGTGCAGCATGCAATTTTAATGTAATGGCAACTGATCAGGGAATTTGCGTGTATCCATCGCAGAGCTATTTAAATTGTGATGGCAATTGCATTATTGATACCGACGGTGATGGCATTTGTAATCCAAATGAGATATCTGGTTGCTTGGATCCTTTGGCATGCAATTACAATAGCCAAGCAACAGACAACAACGGTGTATGTTTTTATAGTAATAATGCAGTGGATTGTTCTGGAAACTGTATTGAAGATAGTGATCTTGATGGGGTTTGCAATCCCAACGAGATTGTAGGGTGCATGGATTGGCAAGCGTGCAATTACGATGCGCTTGCAACAGATTCAGGAAATTGCATTTATCCTTTGATTGGTTACAATTGCAATGGAATATGTTTGAGTGATTTGGATCTGGATGGTGTCTGCAATGAATTCGAAGTTAGTGGCTGTCAAGATATTTCGGCTTGTAATTACAATGCCAATGCAACCGAACCGGGCTCTTGTCAGTATGCCAATCCCTTTTTGGATTGCGATGGACTCTGTTTGAATGATGCCGATGGTGACGAAGTTTGCGATGAGTATGAGTTGTCTGGTTGTATGGATATGACCGCATGCAATTTTGATAGCAATGCCACTGATTGGGGTGATTGTATTTGGCCAGAATTGAATACAGACTGTCAAGGGAATTGCATCGCAGATAGTGATCTAGACGGTATTTGCAATGAAGAGGAAGTTCAAGGATGTATGGATGTATTGGCATGTAATTTTGATCCCCAGGCAACGGATGATAATGGCACATGTTCTTACCCTGATGAGTTCGAACAGTGTGATGGAGTTTGCTTGAACGATTCCGATTCCGATGGCGTTTGTGACGAACTTGAGGTTGTGGATTGTATGGACCCTCAAGCTTGTAATTTCAATCCGTTTGCAACTGATCCTAGTATCTGTAGTTACCCTCCTCACTTTTACAATTGTCAAGGAACATGTATTCTGGATAGTGATGGGGATGGGGTTTGCAATGGTTTGGAGATACAAGGTTGCCAGGACGCGTTGGCTTGTAATTACAACCCTCTGTCTACGGAATTTGATTGTGTTTACGCCGAGGCATTTTTAGAATGTGATGGCAATTGTCAGAATGATTCGGATGGCGACGGTGTTTGCGATGAACAGGAGGTTGTGGGGTGTTTGGATGTGAATGCATGTAATTATTTGTCTTCCGCAACGGATCAAGGGATTTGTGCATACCCAATCAACAGTTTTCTAAATTGCAACGGAGATTGTGTTTCAGATTCAGATGGAGATGGTGTTTGTGATGGTCAAGAAATTATGGGCTGTCAAGATATTGCTGCGTGTAATTTCCTATTCAATGCAACAGAATCTGGAACTTGTATTTATGCTGCATTTGGAATGGATTGCGATGGCGTTTGTATTGATGATGACGATGATGACGGCGTTTGTAACGCGCAGGAAATAATTGGATGCATGGTCATAAGCGCCTGCAATTACTCATCTTCAGCAACAGATCCAGGACTTTGTACTTTTTCAAATGCATTTTACAATTGTTCAGGACAATGTGTTCAAGATACGGATGGCGATGGTATATGCAATGAATTGGAAGTGGTTGGTTGCATGGAAATGGCGGCATGCAATTACAATTCCCTGGCAACAGACCCCGCACTTTGCATTTATTCTCTGGCAGGTTTGGATTGTAATAACCAATGCCTACAAGATGCCGATAGTGATGGCATTTGTGATGGTCAAGAAATTGCAGGTTGTCAGAATTTGAATGCCTGTAATTTTAATGCGTTGGCTACAGATTCCGGATATTGTGCTTTTGCTCCTATCGGATTGGATTGTAATGGAAACTGTTTGCAAGATGCTGACGGCGATGGCATTTGCAATGAAAATGAAGTGCTGGGTTGCATGTTGGATGATGCTTGTAATTACAATCCCTTGGCAACAGATGCAGGAACTTGTCAGTTTCCCGCTGAAGGCTATTTGTGCGATGGGAGTTGTCTGAATGATACAGATTTCGATGGTACTTGCGATGAATTTGAATTGACAGGATGCATGGATACTGCAGCCTGTAACTTTGAAATTTGGGCTACCGATGCAGGCAATTGTTTTTATGCTGAAATTTATTATGATTGCAATGGCGCTTGCCTATTGGATGATGATGCAGATGGTGTGTGCAATGAATTAGAAGTACCGGGTTGTTCAGATTCCACGGCATGTAATTTTAATCCTTCAGCAACTGATTTGCAAATCATGGATTGTATTTTCCCCTCTGTTGAAGTTTGCAATGATTTAGATGACAATTGTGATGGTTTGGTGGATGATGGTTTGATTTTGAATTGGTGGTTCGCAGATACGGACAATGATGGATTTGGCGGTTTGGATTCCATTCAATCGTGTCAAGCGGTCATGCTAGGCTGGTCATTGAATAATGGGGATTGTGATGATCAGGATAGTACCATTCATCCTTTGGCACTGGAAATCTTGGACAATGATGTGGATGAAAACTGTGATGGCAACATTGAGGTGGGTATTCAGTACTTACATTCAGCGCCATTGGTTATTTATCCCAATCCCAACAAAGGGGAATTTGTTGTAAGAACAGAGGATCCTATTTATTTCGAAATTATTGATCAGCAAGGCAAAGTTCTAGTTAGGGATATGGCATCAAAAGAAAAGCGTGTCCAATTGAACACGCTTTCTGATGGTATCTATCTTTTTAAATCAACAAAAGGCATTGTGTCTTTTGTGATTCAAAAGTAAATGTCATTGTTATTTATGACAAAACATTTCTGGAGATAACAATCTTCTGAACCTCGCTGGTTCCCTCATAAATCTGAGTGATTTTGGCGTCACGCATCAAACGTTCAACGTGGTATTCTTTTACAAAACCATAACCGCCGTGAATCTGAACAGCTTCTACGGTGTGCTTCATGGCTACCGTTGACGCGTACAACTTGGCCATCGCACTGGCTTGGTCATAGTTTTGTCCATTGTCTTTCAACCACGCAGCTTTGTATACCAACATTCGAGCAGCCTCAATTTCTGTGGCCATATCAGCCAACTTGAAAGCAATGGCTTGGTGTTTAGAAATCTCTTTACCAAATGCCTTTCTTTCTTTTGAATAAGCCAATGCCAATTCATATGCACCTGCAGCAATTCCCAATGCCTGAGCAGCAATACCGATACGACCGCCACTCAATGTCTTCATCGCGAACTTGAATCCAAATCCGTCTTCGCCTATACGGTTCGCTTTGGGTACTTTGACATCGTTGAAAAGAAGAGTGTGTGTATCACTAGCGCGAATACCCATTTTGTTTTCTTTGGCTCCTACGATAAAACCTTCCATTCCTCTTTCTACGATGAGGCAGTTGATTCCTTTATGCCCTTTGTCTACATCGGTTTGTGCAATAACCAAATAAGTAGAGGCACTGCTTCCGTTGGTAATCCAGTTCTTGGTGCCATTCAATAAATAGTAATCACCCATATCAATGGCAGTGGTGCGCTGTGAAGTGGCATCGGAACCAGCCTCTGGTTCTGACAAACAGAAAGCACCTATCTTTTCACCATTGGCAAGCGGAGTGAGGAATTTTTGCTTTTGTTCTTCATTACCAAATGTTTCCAAGCCCCAAGTCACCAAGCTATTGTTGACAGACATGCAAACAGATGTAGATGCATCGATTTTAGAAATTTCTTCCATCGCCAACACATAACTTAAAGTATCCATACCTGATCCTCCGTATTCAGGACTGACCATCATACCCATGAATCCCAACTCAGCAAGCTGCTTGATCTCTTCAACTGGAAATTTTTGGTGTTCGTCGCGCTCAATAACGCCTGATTTCAAAACGTTTTGTGCAAATTCACGTGCAGCAATTTGAACTGCTTTGTGTTCTTCTGATAATTCGAAATGCATTGTTCGATAAAATTGATTTGTGCAAAGAAAAGCCATAATTGGCTTTGACAAAAAACTTTGTCATATTGCAGATTGTGAAATAACATTGTGCAATGAACAAAAGAGATTATGTGGTTTTGGGTTTGATGAGCGGTACAAGCTGCGATGGCTTAGACATGATGCTCTGCAGGATCTTTTTTGATCATCAGTGGAATTACGAAATACTGGAGTTTGAAACTTCGCCTTATGATTCAAATGAAGTGGACGCATTGAAGAACATTACCAAACTCAATGCTGTAGAACTTATGCAGGCGCATGCCCATTGGGGAAATGTTTTTGGCGAAAAGGCGAAATCGTTTTTGAACCGATTTCCAAATGTATCTGTCGACTTTGTTTCATCACATGGGCACACTGTGTTTCATCAACCTCACAATGGGTTTACGTTTCAAATGGGATTGGGGGCCAACATTGCGGTTGCCACTCGATTGCCGGTTGTTTGTGATTTTAGAACGACAGATGTTGCATGGGGAGGTCAAGGTGCGCCTTTGGTTCCCATTGGGGATGCACTCTTTTTTAGTCAATATGATTTCTGTATCAATCTGGGCGGATTTGTCAATATTTCTTATGCCATAAATAAGGAACGCTATGCTTTTGATGTTTGCCCATTGAATATTGTGCTCAATGAGTTTGCGCGTCAATTGGGTGGAGCATATGACGAAGGCGGTAATTGGGCAAGGTCTGCCCAAGTTCATGATGTATGCTTGCAGGCATTGAATGCATTGGATTATTACCAACAACCCCCTCCCAAATCATTGGGTGTGGAATGGGTCAAGGAAAATATTTACCCGATTATTGAGCGCTATCAACTTTCGCCAAATGATGCCATGGCCACCATCACTGAGCATGCGGCCATTCAGTTGTCCAATACGTTGAACGGTTGGGTGGGGCAGTCGTTGTTAACTGGCGGTGGTGTTTTCAATGCTTACTTTATCGACCGTTTAAAGGCCCATACGTCAGACATGGAATTGGTCATCCCTGAAAACAAATTGGTTCACGGAAAGGAAGCGTTGATTTTTGCATTGTTGGGTGTCTTGCGATGGGAGATGCATTTGAATTCAATTTCCTCAGTCACAGGCGCTGAGAAATCATCTACAGGAGCGGCTATTTATTATTATTGAACATGTTATTTGACTTTCTTACCAGAACATTGAAAATTTTAGCTTCAATATTTTATATTTGATGGCATTGTAAAATAAAAATTACTTTGAAAAGATTTATATTTGGTTCTGCTCTATTTATCATTCCAATTATTGGTTGTTTTATTTTTTTTGAATGGAAATGCAGAGATTGTTTAGCATTTGTGAAGAAAAGAAACTACATTGTTTCCAGTTTGGCTAACATTCAAATTATAGCCACTGGAACTTCACATATTGAGTTTGGAATTTACAGCGAAAATGAACATCAGATTTATAATTGGGGTGCAGCTGGACAATCATTTGGATACGAAAACGCATTGTTTGATAGGTATATCAATCAGATGAAGAGTTTGAAGGTGGTTTTTATTGAGGTCAGTGAAACAAGATTGTTGATGAATGATGAAGTTTCTCAATGGAGTTCTAACGTCTATTGGATTCATTATGGGCTTCCATACAATGTCAATGTGCTTGATCCAAGATCCTATTTCCATTTAACTCAAGCTTACGATTTTTTTAGGCCGATCGTGATTAACGATCTAACAAAAAAAAACGATAGGGTAGAAGTGAATGAAGCAGGATATATGGTAGAAAACCATGATGGTCGTTTTGAGCTGCTGTCATTCAATAAAAATGAAATTGAAAAAACCTTCAAAATGGTTTATGATTTTGATGAAGATTCAGTAGTGATTGCAGCTAATTTACTTCATCTGGAGAGGACAATCAATCTACTAAAAAGTAAGGGGATACGCGTGATACTTCTGCATCCTCCCTTTTATTACACATTCAACAGATCTATCCCTCAAGAATTGGTGAGGCGGTTGCAAAATAAAGTCCAAGATATTGCAAGGTTTAAAAAAGTTGAATTTTGGGATTACACTTGGTCCATGGAAGATGGGGTTCAATATTTTTACAATGATAATCATCTTAACAAAGATGGGGCAAGAAAATGGACATCGGTTTTATGCGATTCTTTGGTTAACTTATCAATACATTAGCCGAAAAGATTGTTCACCAGTTCATCCACTCTTCCAACGGCAATGACTTCAATGCCTGAGTGCGTGCTTTCTTTGTTGTGTTTTGGGATAACTATTTTCTTAAAGCCCAATTTTTTGGCTTCACCTATGCGCTGATCTATTCTAGCAACGGGTCGTATTTCTCCATTTAATCCCACCTCTCCTGCAAAGCAAGTTAATTCAGGAAGGGCAATGTCTTCGTTGCTGCTGATGATGGCTGAAACAACGGCCAAGTCCATTCCAGGATCTTCCATTCTGATTCCACCGGCTATGTTTAGGAATACATCTTTCATTCCCAATCTGAACCCACATCGTTTTTCCAAAACCGCCAAGAGCATATTCAATCTTCTCAAATCAAAACCAGTTGTGCTTCTCTGCGGTGTTCCATATACAGCAGTGCTAGCCAGTGCTTGAATTTCAATGAGCATTGGGCGCATGCCTTCTAGCGCAGCAGATATGGCTGATCCGGATAGCCCATTTTGATGTTGCTGAATGAGCAATTCACTTGGATTGGAAACTTCTCTTAACCCAGTTCCCTGCATCTCATATATGCCTAGTTCATTGGTAGAGCCAAATCGATTTTTCGTAGTCCTTAGCAAACGATAAACGTGTTGCTTATCTCCCTCAAATAGCAAAACCGTATCCACCATGTGCTCCAAAAGTTTTGGCCCAGCAATGGATCCTTCTTTGGTAATGTGACCAATCATGAAAATGGCGATGTTGTTTTCTTTGGCAACTTTTAAAAGTCGTGTTGCATTTTCCCTGATTTGAGAAACACTTCCTGGAGCGCTATCGATGAGTTTGCTTTGCAGCGTTTGAATGGAATCAATGATAACCAACTGAGGTTTAACTTGTGCTATGTGGGCCTCTATTTGCTCGATGTCAGTTTCCATCACCAACCAACACAAATCGTTTTGCAATCCCACACGGTCAACCCTCATTTTGATCTGCTCTTCACTTTCTTCACCGGAAACGTACAATACCGTCATATTGTTTTGTTGCAATGCCAATTGAAGCAGCAATGTTGATTTGCCAATTCCAGGCTCGCCACCAAACAAGATTAAACTTCCGGGTACCAATCCATTTCCTAGGACCCTATTCAACTCTTGATCAATGATGGCATATCGCGGATAGTTTTGGCTCTCCAATTCTTTCACAGTTCGGGCTGGCTGGTTGATCCTGACCATACCCGCGTTGGTTTTTGTTTCGCTACTTCCTCGTTGAATCACTTCCTCTTCAAATGTGTTCCATTCAGAGCAACTGGGACACTTACCTGACCATTGGGGGGATTGATGTCCGCAGTTTCTGCAGAAATAAGCTGTTTTTGTTTTTGCCATTTGGCTAAGATATTTTAGTATTTTCACAATCTCGAAACAAACTAATAAATGTATCTATTATCCATGCGCAAGCCATTTATTTTGAATTTAATCATTTTTGTTTCATCGGGTTTGATTTTTTATCTGGTTCTGGGTCAAATATTGGTTTATTGTGCGCAATCTCAGATTAAAGTCAATTTGTCAAACGAGATCACGGCTATTGTCATTGGCCATTCTCATCCAGAGTGTGCCATTGACCCCAGTTTCTTTCCTGGGCTGGCTAATTTCGGTAAGTCAGGTGAGGCACTTTTCTATGGCTGTCTGAAGGGACGTAAAATTCTTCAAGAGCACCCGGAGATCAAAACAGTCTTCATTGAATTATCGGCAAATCAATTGGACGCGCACATGGAGGAGTGGGTTACAGATGAGGACCATTTTCAGAGAGCCATGAAGTCTTACTTTTTTTTGTTGCCAACTTCTTTGAAGTGGACATTTTGGAGGAGTTTTCCACTGCTATACAGCCAATCTCAGCTGATAGCTGAAAAAAAGATGTTGAACGTCTGTCTCATGGAGGAGGCGAAACAAAATGTGGCTGAAATGGAATGGGGCGGATTTGTGTCGCACGATAAAGTCGTGATTGATAGCTTGAGATATCAAAAAGATTCTCCAATAATGCCGCTTCATCCCTACAGGCCCAATTTGAGCGCACTATTGGATTTTATTCAATATTGTTCGAGCCATGGAGTGGAACCAGTGTTGATCAGAACTCCTGTTCATGTCAGTGAACTCGATATTCATGAGTCATCCTTTCAAGATTTGGTGAAAAAGAACTTTAGTCATTTGAAATTTTTGGATTTTCGCAGGTTTCCGCTGCAAGACGGTAGTTTTCTAGATCGAGAACATTTGAACGCAGAAGGTGCACGAATATTTACCGTTCATTTTTGTAAAGTTTGGTCTGAAGCATCCACTCATCGCGTCATGCAATGAGTTAACAATTTGATTCTTATTTTTTAATGAATTGGGTTTGATTGGTGAAACAGAAAACATTGTACATTTGTCAGCTAACCAAAAAAAAATGAAAAAACTTTTATTGTCTATTTTTTCCTTCACCGCTGTGTTGAGTGCAAGCTCACAATGTGCGGAAGTTTTCATGTCTGAAATCGTTGAGGGCTGGAGTAATAACAAAGCTGTTGAGATTTATAATCCAACTGCCAATACCGTTTCTTTGAATGGATACGGGATTGTTCGATTTGACAATGGCTCTACCACCTATGGTCAGATTACACCTTTTGATGGGTTGAGTATTGCCCCATATGATGTGATGGTAGTGGTTTTGGACAAAAGAGACTCATTGGGAACAGGTCTTGAGGCCCCAGTATGGGATGAGTTGCAGGCAGCAGCTGATATATTTGTTTCTCCAACATATGACAATGGCGTTTGGGCAATGTATTTCAATGGAAATGACGCTTTGGCCATTGTGAAAAACGGAGGACAAACTTTGGTTGATTTATTTGGTCGTATCGGAGAAGGTACTGGTTTTGGCGGTTGGAGTCCACTAGGGACTTTGGATAGCCAAGGAAATCCAACTTACGCTTCCAAAGACCATACAATGATAAGAAAGTCAGATGTTACTTCCGGTGTATCAACCAACCCATCTTCTTTTGATGTGTTTTCTCAATATGATACCTTGTCAGCGAATACATTTGACAACTTGGGTTTTCATGATTGCAATTGCGGTACAGTGGGTATCCAAAATACAAAGACCAAGGATGCATTTAATATGTATCCTAACCCAGTCAAAGATGGTAACTTGAGTGTATTAGCCAATCAAGGCATCGAGCAATTGAGCATTTTTGCATTGAATGGTCAATTGATCAGTCGCCAAAATGAAATCAATGACATCATGTTGAATGTCGATGTTCGTGCGTTGACAACAGGTATGTATTGGGTAGAAGTAGTTTTCCAAAATGGAAAAGTGGAAAGAAAGAAGTTGATCAAGTAATTTTATCCATATTAAAAAATCAAGAGGGGCGAAAGCCCCTTTTTTTTCCCAAAATGATGAAGAAATTTTTTATTCTGTTTTTCGCGATGACCAGCTTGGTTGGATGGTCTCAAAATAATTTTTCAGGTGTAGTTACGGATGCCCTTTCCGGAGAAACGATACCATCGGCAGTTTTGGTTTGGGGAGAGAAAAAAGACAAAGGCGCAGTGGCCGATGTCAATGGTAAATTCTCTGCTCAACTGCCCAAGGGAGTGCAAAAGATTTATTTTTCTGCTGTTGGTTATGAAGAGCAAATGCAAGAAATAAGTATAGGAAGCAAGCCGTTGAGTATGGATGTGCAATTGGTCCTGATCAATCAAAGAGAACTATTGATTGTGACGGATTTGGCTGTGGGTAGAAAGGTGCCCGTTGCTTATTCCAACATTGACATGAAGCGTATTGATGAAGAATTGGGAGGAAGGGAAATGGCTACTTTGGCCAATACCACACCTGGTGCCTATGCTACACGTTCAGGTGGAGGTGATGGAGATGCACGTGTCACGATCAGAGGATTTTCCGGGCCCAATGTTGCGGTTATGCTAGACGGTGTTCCTGTGAATGACATGGAGAACGGAACGGTTTATTGGAGCAATTGGTTTGGTTTGGATTTGGTAACACAAACAGCCCAAATTCAACGCGGATTGGGAGCTTCCAAATTGGTAATTCCTGCAGTAGGTGGAACCATGAATATTATTACCAGAGGGATTGACCAAAAGAGAAGAATCCAAGTGAAACAAGAGTTTGCCGTTGATGCCTTTAGTCGTACTTCCATCGGAATGAATACCGGTAAATTGAAAGATGGTTGGGCTTTTTCCTTTGCTGCTTCTGTCAAAAGTGGTCAGGGTTGGGTAGATGCCACACCAACAGAAGGTGTATTTGGCTTCTTTAAAGTTGAAAAGAAAGTGGATCGTCACCTATTGAGCTTCTACGCTTTGGGCGCACCTCAACGACACGGGCAAAGAGGAAGACAAGACGCCATTGCCATGTATGATCGCGAAACTGCGGAGAATTTGGGAGTACCTACAACGTATTTTAATAGCAGTGCCAATCCCAATGCAGCGATTTTTGACGGTGGTATTAATTACAACCCAGACAAAGGGTATTTGGAAAGGTATACAATGATGGGTGGTCAAAAAACCGACATCCAATCCAGAGAAATGGTGAACGCTAGAGAGAATTTTTATTTCAAACCTCAATTCTCTTTGAAAGATGTATGGAACATCAATGACCACTCATTCCTATCAACTGTGGCATACATGTCCATCGGTCGTGGTGGTGGTAAGCGTTGGAATGATAATTTAGGGGTTAAAGATTACTTGGCAGATGGAACCGTTGATGTTCAGAAATTTTATGATGCCAATTCCGGAGCTACCATCCCGCTTTTCTCAGGTCCTGATTACAACATCAATCCTTTGGTGAGCACAACGGAACGTTACGCAACGTCCAATTACATTAAGGCAAGTATGAACGAGCATCAATGGACGGGCATCTTATCTACTTACAGCAATCAGGTAAATGAGAATTTTACCCTTTCGGGAGGAGTGGACATTCGTAATTATAGAGGTGCACATTATCGCAAGGTCATCGATCTTATGGGTGCTGATTACATCGTAACCAGAAGTGCTTTTGACAAGAACGATCCCAATTTGGTGAAGAGAGAAGGCGATATTGTTGATTACAACAATGACGCTTTGGTTCGATGGGGAGGATTATTTGGACAAATGGAATACGAAGATCGCAGATTGACAGCCTTTATCAGTGCTTCTACGGCCATGACAGGATACAAGCGAATCGATTATTTCTTGCCTAAAGTATACAATGCCAATGGAGTCGATGTTGAAGTAGGGTATAGTCAACCCACCAATGTGCCTAACTATGTTGCATTGGTTTCGGATACAACCATGTTAAATGGACAACAATTTGTGTCAGGTATGTCAGGTGCTGAGTACCAAAGTACAGGTTGGCTTTATAGAAATACACTCACTGTGAAATATGGATTTAAAACTACTTTTTCAGATCATTTTTCAGCATTCTTCAATGCCGGTTATTTGAATAAGGCTCCTCAATTCAATCAAGTATACACCAATGGGAATCAACGTTTTGCCAACATCCACAATGAAATTATCATGAGCAATGAGGTTGGATTCAATTGGAAGTATCCAAAATTGGCATTGAATGTCAATGCATATCACACAACATGGGAAAATAAGCCATACCCTTATGGATTGTCTGTTCCCAATCCCTTGGACCCATCCACCAATATCAGCGTCAACGTAAGGGGTATGAATGCCCGTCACATGGGTTTGGAAATGGATGCTGCATATAAAATAACAGATCGATTGACGTTAGAAGTTTTGGCCTCCTTTGCCGATTGGATATGGACTTCAGGAGATACCATTTACGTGAGAGATGACAATGGAAATGTGATGTTGAAAGATCCCGAGGATCCCAATTCGGGACCTTATACTTTTGTATATGATGCTTATGGCGTTCACGTCAGCGATGCAGCTCAAACGCAGTTGGGAGCTATGTTGCGTTACGAATGGAAAAATGGAGCTTATTTAAAAACACGCTATACTTGGTTTGATCGCTATTTTGCAGAATTGAATCCCTTTACCCTGAATGGAGCCAATGCGGGAAGAGAGTCTTGGAGACTTCCCAGTTATGGTACGTTGGAGTTGCATACGGGTTATACCTATGTAACAGAATCCAAGAATAGATGGGATTTACGATGCAGTGTTTATAATTTGTTGAATGACAAGTTTATCACCGATGCTACCAACAACAGCACTTCGGCGCTTTATAACAATAAGTCCAATGATTTCGATGCTGCTTCAGCGGGTGTTTTCTTTGGACAGAACAGATGGTTTAATGTATCTTTAACGGCCACTTTTTAATGAATAAAATGAAATCCAAATCAATGAAAAAAATAAGTGTTTTTTTGCTGTCCCTATTTGCTTGGACAGCGCAATCACAATTTGTGATTAATGAGGTAGATGTAGATCAGACGGGAACAGATACGCAGGAGTTTATTGAATTAAAAGGAACTCCGGGTTTTTCTTTGTCGGGATATGTGATGGTTTTATTCAATGGAAACAATGCTACCGAAGCTTCTTATTTGGCAGTGGATTTATCGGGTGTAATTCCTGCTTCTGGTTACTTTGTTATTGGAAATCCGTTGGTTCCCAACGTTAATCAAATTGTAGATCCCGGTGCGAGTGGAGCATTTCAAAATGGAGCAGATGCCGTAGCCATTTATCAAGGTACAGCAGCAGCTTGGCCAAATGGAACTTCACCAACGTTAACAGGTGCTGTGGACGCAGTGGTTTACGGTACTGATGATGCAAACGATACAGGATTGTTGGGCATTTTTGTTCCTGGTCAAATCCAAGTCAATGAAAGTCCAAGTGCCACGACTTCGTCTTCTAGAATTCCCGATGGAGGGACTCCATTTAACCAATCGGTATTTAGTGCACAAACACCTACCCCGGGGGCTTCCAATTCAGGTGAAGTTGCGGGTTGTATGGATGTGACTGCATGTAACTTTAACGCCAATGCAACCTCTGATGATGGTTCATGCGCTACTGTTGGTGATGCATGTGATGACGGCAATGCAGGAACAGCGGGTGATGCTTATGATGCATCTTGTCAATGTATTGGTGAAATTTCGGGTTGTATGGATGCTTCTGCTTGTAATTACAATGCAGCGGCAGTGTTGGACGATGGATCTTGCGCTTTACCAGGAGATGCGTGTAATGACAACAATGGTGCAACCATCAATGACGTCTATGATGCAAGTTGTATTTGTATAGGAGAAGATTCTGGACAAAGCACTGTGGTATTGGCTGAGCAAGCTGGAGTTGGAGCTACTGTTACTGTAACAGGAATCATTACCAATGGAGTTGAGATGGGAAGTGCAGTCCGTTACATTCAAGATTTTGGCGGTGGATTGGCCATCTATCCTGGCACAGCATGGACCACTTTTACAGCACCCAATCGCGGTGATTTGGTTACTGTGACTGGAACACTTTCTGAATTCGGTGGTCTTTTGGAATTGGGTCCTACATTGACTGCTGTTACAGTTAATGCCACCAATCAAACGTTGCCAACTCCACAATTGATTACACCTGCTCAGTTGGGTGAGTCATTGGAAGGTGAATTGGTGACGGTTGAGAATGTTGTGTTTGATTTGGCAGGAACGCCTATATCTGGAAACTCAACCTACAATTTCACTTCTAATGGTGAGCAAGGAGCAATTTACATCAGGGCAGGAAGCGTATTGGTGGGTGTAAATTTGCCAGCAAGCGCGGTAACCTTAGTCGGAATCGCTTCACAATATGATCCTGCAGCTCCTTTTGATGCGGGTTATCAAATTTTACCAAGGGATGAGAATGATTTTATTTTACCTCCAGGTGTAGCCATCTTAGGTCAAGTGGTGCAAGAGAACATCAATACCACTTCTTTTGATTTGACATGGGCTACCAATAATCCCGGCAACAGCCAAGTCAATTATGGATTAACTCCAGCCTTGGGTCAGTCTGTTGTAGTAAATGACAACGTTACAGATCATACAGTAACAGTGACAGGTCTTGAGCCCGGTACCATTTACTATTGTTCAGTGACTTCAACCAATGCGGATGGAAGTTCTAGTTCTACAGTTCGTCCATACGCAACAAAGAGTTTGAGCTCAGGTGAGATTCGTGTTTATTTCAATCGTCAGGTTGACACGACCTATGCCACCGTTGAAAATGCCTTGAGCATTGGCGCTGGATCAAATGATAGTATTGCAGCATATATCAGCAGAGCGCAACAGTCAGTGGACATTGCCATTTACAATTTTACAGATGATGCTGTCATTGCCAACGCAATAAATGCTCGATATGATGCTGGAGTCCAAGTGCGAGTCGTTGCAGATGGGTCAACAGCACAAATGGGTTTAAGTTTGCTTAACCCTGCAATACCTGTAGTTGAGAGAGTAAATACCTCTGGCACTGGTATCATGCACAATAAGTTTCTTATAGTAGATGCTGATGATGTTGACAATGCATGGGTATGGACAGGTTCTATGAACTGGACAGACAACAATCTTAACAATGACTATAACAACATCATCATTTTCCAAGATCAAAGTATCGCGCGCGGTTATCGTTTGGAATTTGAAGAAATGTGGGGCGGCAGTGGATCAAATCCTGGAAACCCCAATGGTGTTTTCGGAGCTGCCAAATCAGCCAATACACCAACAGAGTATGTACTTGGCCCCAACAATATTCGTGTTGAAAGTTATTTCTCTCCTACCGACAATGCCAATGGAGCCATTATCCGTTCCATGCAAACCACGGATGCCAATTTGGATTATGCTGTTTTGGCGTTTACTCGTCAAGACATTGCAGATGCCATCATTGCTGAAGATGATTTGTTCCTTGTGTTGGTTCGTGGTATTATAGAACAAACTTCAGATCCTGCATCAGAGTATGGTTATTTACAAACAGCAGGTCAAGACGTAAGATCTCATGAAGGCATAACTTACGATGTTCATCACAAGTATTTGATAGTGGATCACAGCAGCTTGGATTCTGATCCTTTGGTTTTAACGGGTAGTCATAACTGGAGTTCTGCTGCGCAGACTACCAATGATGAGAATACCGTAATTGTTCACGATGCCCGTGTGGCCAATCTTTATCTTCAGGAATTCATGAACCTTTGGGGAACTGAACCCGCTTCTGTAGAAAACGCAACGGATGGAACAGGAAACATGTATCCCAATCCTGCCGAGAATCAATTGTGGATAGCTCTTCCGAAAGGTGTTCAAAATGCAAACGTTTTTGTATTCAATCAATCCGGTCAAATGGTTCAAGAGTTTGCCGTAGGTCAAGGTTTGCAGTCGGTTCAATTGGCAGGTTTGTCTAGTGGTGTTTATCATTTTCAAGTGGTGAGTGAGAGCAGAAGTTGGAACAAACAAGTAATTGTCAAATAAGTGCATGCAAAATCAATGAATTAAAAAAGGGGAGTGATCCCCTTTTTTGTTTTATTTGGTGTAAATTTGTATAATGAAATTGATATTGTCAGCCGCTTTTATTTGTCTTTGTTCACTCTTGACTTTGGCACAAGCGCCTAAATCTTATTCCATTTCAAGCTGTCGCAAAAAGTGTAGACGGTTATGTTCTGACTTCTCAAAATGTATCGGTAAATTTTAAAATCAGATCCAATAGTGAATTAGGGTTGGTAATTTTTGAAGAAAATCAAGATGTGATTACCTCACCGGTGGGTTCATTTTCAGCCAATATTGGCCAAGGTGCAATGGTCTCCGGAAGTTTAAATTCACTCGCCAATGACAATGTGAATTATTACTTGGAAGTTAATTTGACCATTGGTGCACAGACCTACCCGCTAGGAACAAGGAAATTGAATCCCGTTCATCATGCCAAATATGCCAATGGAGAGCGATTCAGAATCAGTGAGGTTGGCGATACATTGTACAAGGGAGGCAATGAAGGAATCATCATCCCAGGGATTAGCGGAGCCAACAATTAATTCCACCTTTGTCTTTTAATAATTTTTTTTAATTATACATTCTGGTCTGCTCTTCGATTATAGTTTCGGGGAATGAAGGTTCATTTGATAGCGATTGGGGGCAGTGCCATGCATAATTTGGCCATAGCCCTTTGTGACAAAGGGTATTTGGTTTCAGGGAGTGATGATGAGATTTTTGAGCCCAGTAAATCTCGATTGGCGAAAAAGGATTTATTGCCAACTTCTTTGGGATGGGATGCCGCAAGGATTCATGCAGATTTGGATGCTGTTATCGTTGGTATGCACGCCAGAGCAGATAATCCCGAACTCCTGAAGGCACAAGAATTGGGTCTTAAAATATATTCTTATCCAGAATATATCTTTGAACAAACCAAAGATAAAAAGCGTATCGTTATTGGCGGCAGTCACGGCAAAACCACCATCACATCCATGTTGCTTCATGTATTTAAGCAAAATGAAATAGCTTGTGATTTTATGGTTGGAGCGCAATTGGCAGGATTTGATTGCATGGTCAAACTCACAGAGGATGCAGAGTATGTTATACTTGAGGGGGATGAGTATTTGTCATCACCCATTGATTTAAGACCAAAATTTCATCTATACAAACCACACATTGCCTTGATAAGTGGTATTGCATGGGACCATATCAATGTTTTCCCAACGTTTCAAAACTATATACATCAGTTTGATGTGTTTATTGATTGCATAGAACCCAATGGCGCGTTGATTTATGCCAGTGAAGATCCTGAAGTTCTAAAACTTGCGCAAAAGCCAAGGCACCGAAGTATTGAAACTTTGGGTTACGGGCCTCACCCCAACAAAGTGGAAAATGGTGTTACCTACTTGGATACCACATCAGGATGGCTTCCCATTAAGGTTTTTGGTCATCACAATTTGCAAAACCTGAACGGGGCCATGCAGATATGCAGAATGGTAGGAATTTCAGACGAAGGATTTTATTCCGCGATTGCTTCATTTGAGGGAGCTTCAAAGCGTTTGGAAATTGTAGCGCGAAGAAACCAAGGAATTGTTTTCAAAGATTTTGCGCACTCACCATCGAAGCTCAAGGCCACAAGTTCAGCTGTCAAACGACAATTCCCGCAACACCGCATTGTGGCTTGCATGGAGCTGCACACCTTTAGCAGTCTCAATTCCGCATTTTTGGAACAATATGCGCACAGCATGGATGAACCAGATGTAGCCATTGTTTACTTTAATCCGCATACCATTGAGCACAAGCGGTTGGACCCCATTAGTGTGGATGATGTGAAAAAAGCTTTTCAACGGGAGGATTTGATCGTGTTAACTGATGCCAGTTTGGTTGAAATGATTTTAATGGAAAGTGATTGGGAGAAAACGCACTTATTATGGATGACCAGTGGCAATTTTGATGGGTTGGACATCGCAGATTTGGCTTTGCGATTACCAATGAATTAATCATTATCTTGGGACGATGAAAGTTCCAAAAGTTATGGTATCTGGATGTTTTGATGCATTGCATCCGGGGCACATTGCATTTCTAGAGCGCGCGGCAGATTTCGGTGATTTATTTGTATGCATAGGCAATGACGCCAATGTCTTGCAATTGAAGAACAGGCCCACCTATTTCAATGAGCACGAACGAACATATTTGCTAAGTGCTTTGAGTGTTGTAAAAGAAGTCAAAATCAGTAAAGGGTTTGGCCAGTTGGATTTTATTGAAGAGCTAAACGAAATTGTTCCAGATTATTTTGTTGTTAATGAAGATGGGCATAGCGAAGAAAAGCAGGCACTCATTGAGTCTAGTGGAGTCCAATACATTGTACTAGAAAGAACACCCAAAGAGGGTTTACCTGCACGGTCAACGACTCAATTTAGGAAAGATACAGAGATGCCATTTCGAATCGATTTGGCAGGCGGATGGTTGGATCAACCCTTTGTCAGTGAGCACTGCCCTGGTCCTGTTATTACCATTTCCATTTTACCAACGGTCAACTTTAATTTGAGAAGTGGAATGGCCTCTAGCACAAGAAACACAGCGTTGAGTTTATGGGGAAAACACCTGCCCAGTCAAGACACTGAGCAAGTGGCCAAGTTACTTTTCGCTGCTGATAATCCCCCTGGAAAGAAAAATGTTTCAGGCTCTCAAGATGCAATAGGCATTGTTTTTCCAGGCTTAAATAGGTTGGATTATGCCAATGATTATTGGCCGCAAGGCATTACCACCGTTCTTGATGAAGATACATTATTGTGGTTGGAGCATCATCTGTTTTTGATTCCAATAGGGCCGCGAGAAGATGGTTTTGAGGTTCTGGACGAAGTCCATCTCAGTCATGATGGAGCAGCACAATTGGCTGATGCAGCTAAAAATGTTTGGATGAGTATTCTGAATAAAGACTTGAATGGATTGGGGAGATGGATGACGGCATCATTTAGAGCGCAGTGTCAGCTATTTCCGCTCATGACCAATGAAACGGCAGAAGCCATACTAAAACCAATTGAATCCGATATTTTGGGTTTTAAGATTTCAGGCGCAGGTGGTGGTGGTTATTGGGTGGTTGTTTCAGAATACAAATTGGAATCTTTCATTCCAATTAAAATAAGAAGATAATGAAGCATAGTCAATCGTTGTTTTTAGCCCTGGTATCATTGTTTTTTATGTGGGCATTGGCGCACAACTTAAATCCAATTTTGATTGCCAAGTTGCGACAGTCTTTTCAATTGTCGGACACCAAGGCCATGTTGGTGGACAGCGCTTTTTATATCGCTTATTTTATCATGGCCTTGCCATCTGCTTTTTTGATTGCTAAAATGGGTTATCAAAAAACCATCTTGTTGGGGTTGGCATTGTTTGCCACCGGTATATTGGGATTCTTACCAGCATCACTCTTTCATTCTTATGCCTTTTTCTTGGGTGCTTTGTTGTTAATCGGTTTGGGGATTACGATGCTTGAAGCAGCTGCCAATCCATTGATAACGCGAATTTCCGCTCCAGAACAACAAGTGTACAGACTCAATTTGGCGCAAAGTTTCAATGGTCTTGGCGCTATGGTTGCCGCTGGTTTGGGAGGCTTTTTACTATTGGATGAAACAGATCAGAATAGTCAATTGGAAACAACACCTTTCGTTGTGCTGGCTCTGATTATTGTTTGCTTAATGTTTTTCATCTACCGTTTGAAATTTCCAATATTTCATGAGACAAGTCTTGATGCACCATCAAATTCAAATGGCATTTTTAAGAACAAGTCTTTTGTAATGTCCGTGGTTGCTCAGTTTCTATATGTGGGTTCACAGATTGGTGTTTCAAGTTTTTTTATCCGGTACATGAGTCAATACTTTTCTCATAGTATGCAGGAATCAGCCTATTACCTTTCTCTTTCATTGGCTTTTTTTACAACAGGAAGATTCATTGGATCTTGGATGATGAGAAGATGGCTGGCAGAGCGAATTCTTTTGTTCTACTCTTTAGGTGCTGCCATTTGTACGGTAGGGGTTGTGTTGGCTCAGCCATTTTCACAGTTCTTTTTGTTGGCACTTCCGTTTTTCATGTCCATCATGTTCCCTACCATCTTTGCGCTTGGAATAGGCTCTTTGCAAAACAACAAAGAGCGTGGCGGTGCGTTTATTGTCATGACCATTTCAGGCGGAGCTTTGATTCCATTTGCAATGGCTCAATTGGCGCAATGGTCTGGGAATTTAAGTTGGGCCTATATTTTGCCAATGGTGTGCTTTTGCTTTGTTGGGGTATTTGCTTTTTATTTCAAAAGAATGCAGCATGAATGAGTATGTTTTTTTTCTGGATTTGGTTGATGATCCAGACGGAATCGCTGAATATGAAAAATGGCATCAAAACGTTTGGCCAGAAGTAGAGGCGCAGATTTTGAAATCAGGCATCACATCATGTCGCATTTATAGATTAAGTAATCGTTTGGTTTTAATAGCACATTCCAATCAGGAGATGAATTGGGAGAAGAAGTCCATCGCTGATTTGGGTCACCCTCCAACAGTTGAATGGGAAAAACTAATGTGGAAGTTTCAACAATCTATTCCAGGTTCTCTCTCAGGCGAGAAATGGAAAATGGCGAATTTAATTTATGAACTTAAGGCAGAATGAATAGAATAATATTGGGATTTGTCTTTGTTTTCTCTTTGATTGCTTCTGAAGCGTTGATTGCTCAGCGCAACTTCATTCAAAGTGCTCGTTCAAGGAAAATGCATCGACATCATTTGAATGAAATTGTTTTAAAGTTCAACAATGGCGAGGAGGGACACGCCTGGGTCTCGCATCAAGGAAAGCCAAAGTTGCTTTTGCTTCATGGTATAACAGGGAATGCTGAAGTTCAATACGCCAGGAATGCTTCTAAGTTGAGTAAGCATTATGACGTGATAGCCTTGGATCTTAAATTTCATGGAGAATCCAAGAATATTCCTCAAGGTTATTCCATCCAAGATCAAGTGCATTGGGTTGCTGAATGTATGTTATTGTTATCCCAGTTGCACAATGATGAAGGCTATCAAAAGGTTCATGTTGTTGGAAATTCATACGGCGGAATAGTCGCTGGAATCTTTGCAGATCAATATCCCAATATGACAAGTCAGCTTACAATGATTGATGCCCCAATACGATTTTTTGGCGCATCAATGGCCGATTCTATTGCGCATTCGGTTGGGCTTCAAGATTTTTTTGATTTGTTGTCTCCAACAAACGCTGCGGTATTTAACACACGAACAAAGTTGTCATTGCATCGAAAAATATGGGTGCCGCGTTTTGTGGCCAATCAGATTATTGAAAATGATTTAAAACCAAGGCGCGTAGATCACGAGCAGTTGGTAGATGATTTAAGGAAAAGTGAGGAGTATTGGATCAGTTACAATTTTCAATGGAATTGCAAGGTCAACATATTCTGGGGGGATGCAGATCGATTGATTCCGCTTGAGGTCGGAAGAAAACAAGCTGAATATTTTAAGGGAATCAACTATACAGAGCTTGAAAAGGTTGGGCATGTCTGGAATATGGAGAGACCCAAACAATTCAATCAATGGTTAATAAAAAATCAGAATAGATACAGAACGCTTATTAACCCAAGTTTTTAAAACGTAAGTTTGCAGCATGATTATTTTGGCAGAAATAGGTTCTTGTTTTATGGTTTTGTTTGCCGTCATTGATATTGTTGGCAGTCTCCCCATCATCATTGATATTAAAAACAAAACAGGCAATATTCAACCTGTAACGACAACCTTGGTTTCCATGGTTCTGATGATTGTTTTTCTGATTGGTGGAGAAACGGTATTGGGGTTGTTTGGCGTTGATGTCTACAGTTTTGCTGTAGCGGGTGCATTTATCTTGTTTTTTATTGCTTTAGAAATGATTTTAGGTATTCAGCTTTTTAAACAGAAGGAAGGTCTCACGCACGTAGCGAGCATTGTTCCATTGGCATTTCCTACGATAGCTGGAGCGGGTACAATATCCACTTTGATTTCATTGCGCGCAGAGTATCAAATGATCAATATTATCATAGCCATTCTTCTCAATGTACCCATCATATTTATGGTGTTGAAATTGTCGGGTCGACTGCAAAAGCTTTTAGGGCCAGGCGGAATTGCTATAATTGAAAAGGCCTTTGGCATCATTCTTTTGGCCATAGCCATTAAATTATTCTCAAAGAATTTAGGTGTTCTGATTCAATAATATGCCAGTAGTAAAATTATTTGCGGATGGTGCGGCATCTGGTAACCCTGGCCCTGGTGGCTTTGGTACAGTTCTTCAGAGCGGTAAGCATGAAAAGGAAATCAGTGGAGGGTTTAGAAGGACAACGAACAACCGCATGGAATTGATGGCAGTGATTGAAGGATTAAAGGCACTTACTGTTATCCCTTGTGATGTATGCATCGTATCTGATTCTAAATATGTGGTGGATGCATTTGAGAAAAAATGGATAACGGGTTGGCAAAAAAGACAATGGAAGAATGTCAAAAATCCTGATTTATGGAAGCAGCTCATTGTTTTGGTGGATAAACACAAGGTTACTTGGCAGTGGATTAAAGGTCATGCGGGTCATGCAGAGAACGAGCGATGTGATCGCTTAGCGGTTCAAGCACGCATGAAATCCAACTTGCCCATAGATGCTTTCTTTGAAGCGCAAGAGAACATGAACATCATTTGATAAGTAACGTTACCGTTCCTTTGCTCTCAAAATCAACACCTCCATACAACTTGCCTTTGCATGTATACACGTATACATCCTCTGGACACATTTGGTCTTGATAGAATCCATTCCAACCTTTCCAGATGTCATTTGTAATAAACAACAACTCTCCCCATTTGTTAAAAATCATCATTTCAAACTCAGCAACAGATCTGAAATGCGGATGGAAAATATTATTGGAAAAATCATATCTCACATAGGCACCGTCGGCAGGATTGAGGAGTGTTGGTGAGAACGCATCGGGCATTTCAATAAAACCATCTGTTGTTACTAGAATTCCTTTGGGGTGTTCATACCTGTCGGTGCATCCGTAAGAATTACTGGCCACTAAAGTCAGGGGATATTGCCCCACCAACTGATAGTATGCATAAGGTTCAAAGGCATTGCTGGTTACCCCATTTCCAAAATCCCAATAATATGAATTGGCTCCGGAAGAAAGATTGATAACAACAGCTGAGTCAACCACTGCGGCAATTGTAGTTTCTAGAATATTAAAGAAAGCTTCTGGTGCTGGATATATTTCTATTGCATCTTCAATTCGTGCCGTATCGGTAGTTCCGTCAAAGCCGTGAGCCAAAAGTGTGACATCGTAGAACCCAGTGTTGTTGTAGGTGTGAGATGTTGTTTCGGCGTTGGTAGTGTCCCCATCACCAAAAATCCACTCTACAGATTGGGCATATGTGCTGGTGTGGTTGAAATTAAAACTGCTTCCTGGACATCCGGAATAGCTGAGATTAAAATCGGCGATGGGAGCAGGTGGCACAATTTGTATGACTTGTATGGTCGTATCTGAACACCACTCATTTTGTGTGATCAATGCGATTTCAAAATCTCCCCAAGTATCAAAATTCAAAGTTCCGGGTTGCCATGCGGTAGTTGAATTGCTCTGCCACATCCATTCGGAGGTAAGCGTTCCACTTCCTGAGCTTTCATTGTTTACAGAAACAGATGCGTTGGGGAAAATTTGAGAAACAGGATCGAGCGAGAAAGCTGCGACAGCGGGCATCATGGTTTGAATGGTAAAGAATGCCGTGTTTGTGCACCCTTGTGCATTCTGAACAGTAAGGGTCACTTGATAACTGGTATCGTTGGCACCACCTTGAAAAATATGATTGGGTGATTCAATGATGTCGGACGAGCCATCACCAAACTGCCAATTGAAATTAAGAACTTCGGGATTGATATCGGTAAATTGAACCAGCAAAGGCGCACATCCTTGAAGGGTTGAAATGTTGGTCATCACTTCGGGAATTGGATTCATCACAACATTGATTGTCGTGAAACATCCGTATACATTGCTGATGGTATAAACGGTGTTGACGCTTGGGGATATTTGTCCTGAATTGCCATTGGCATTGATGTTGGCTCCAATGCTGTTGTTCCAGGTGTAAGCGCTATTGGGTGAGATAAGGACATCCAAAGATTGACCGGGACAAATCGCTGCATTGTTGATGTTGTTGGTGGGGTTGGCAATGATGGTAATAAAAACAGAATCTAGTTTTATTGGACAATCATCATAGGTGGCCTGCAAATAGTACATTCCATTCATACTGAACTGCGCATTACCCAAATCATGGGTGAGTCCATTGAGTGTTCCTCCATTGGGTGTAATCCAAGAAAAACTACCAGGTCCGCTAGCGGGCTCACCATTTAAGATCAACGGTTCATTGTGGCAATAAAATGCATCATTCAATATGTTGGCTTGGGGACTTGTAATGGAAGGTAGGTTGAGCAGAGCGCTATTGGAACCGCAAAGATTGGACGCCGTAATTTCAAATTGATTGTTGTCTCCAATGACAAAATAAGCAGTGTCACCTGATAGACCAATGTAGTTGGTGTTGATCCAAGTAAAGGAGGTATCACAAACTCCCCAAACAGCAACGGTATCTCCTATGCATGGAGTATTGTCTTCGGTGTAAAGCGCTATCTGAGGAACAGGGCCATCTTCAGGAATTGTAAAGTCAAGGGTAATGGGTGTTGCGCATGTTATTCCCATGTCTTGAATCTCAAGGGAATAACTACCGGGCGCAAGGTTATTGGCAATAGGACCACTCAACGCAGGATTAAAAGACCAATCATAATCAAAAGGACCATCTCCTCCATCTGTTGTGATGGCGGCAACACCATTGTCCATTCCGCACTCAGATGCCGTCACATTGATGGACGCCTCCAACGCATTGGTGCAGGAAATAAAGTCAATCAAAACCCCAGAGTCAATGCTGCCATCCCCACTGTCTCCTATGATCAGTTTAAAGTGATAGGTTTGGCAGGGTACCACTTTGATTTTGGGAGACAACACAACCGTCCTTCCGTCATATTGGATTTGTGATCCATTGGTATTGTCTACATAGTATGCGCTGTTGTTGTTTGCATTGACATTGTCAATGCTGACCACTGTATTATTTGGAAGACGGGCAATGTTGTAAGCGTTGTACATTCCCCCTGCAGGGTTGGGTCCAAAAATAAAAAATGCAAATGCGTCATTGTATCCTTCATTGACAAATTCCATGTATTCGTCAGAACCGAAGACGAACCTAATGGTCAATGTATCGCATTGGGGAATGATATCCAACTCAAGTGCGCAAACGTCTCTATTGGCTTGCGGAACAATGGAGGTCAAATGAGGGTCGCTGTATTGCGTGCCATTATCTACTCCATAAGATGGGGCATTGTTGGCTCCTGCCATGCCTTGCGCATTTCCTGTAGTGAGAACAATTCCATTGGTAATGCCCAATGAGGTACTGCCACCATTGGCAAATGCTCCATAGGCCAATGGGTTACAATTGATGGTTGGGTTTCCCTGAATGGTAATCCCACTCCCTGTCAACGCATCACCCATCTGAAAAGCACTGCCACCTGGAATAACGGTCAATTGCGCATCACCAATTACCGAAATGGTTAGGGCAAGCATTAATATACAAAGCGAATGGATCTTCTTTTTCATGAATTCTGCTATCTCGGGCAAGTTACAAAATATCTTCATATCCTTGGATTACGAAATCCTGACCAACAAGGTTTATTTTTGAAAAATGAAAAAAGTCTTGCTATTCCTGTCCCTTCTCGTTTTTACGCGTTCCCTCTTTGCTCAAGAGAATATTGTAGTATATCCAGAATACAATTATTTTTTTAGTGATGAAAAACCCATCTGTTGGATAACCACCGAAAGCCAAAATCCACAAGATGTTTCAATTCTGCTGAGAAATGGAAGAGTGATTTTTCGGGATAGCATCAGTTCCAACTCGCAGAAGTCATTTTTAATATTGCCTCTGGAGCGTGAGGAGTTCGAGATCACTGGTGATGGTGAAATTCAAATCCCTGTAAGAATTTTATGCAATCAAAATCTCACATACGATACCATAGAGATCAAAACATTACCGCGCAAAGACAATGCGGTAAGGATACATTTTCTTTCAGGATTGTTGGAAACTTCCATGGCAACCCAACATCATTTTGTAGGTAATGAGCAAAGGTCAAAGTTTTTTCCTTTCGGTTTTTATGCACGGGAAAGGGATGATTTTGAGTGGATTCTAAGAACGGAAGCCATGAATGGTTTCAACCTATATTCACCTTATCAAGCCATTGAGGATTCCACCATATTGCGGCGCAAGGCATACATGGATTTGTGCGCCAAATTGGGTATGCGGGTGAATTACAATCTCCAGCAAATTTGCCCATTGAAGGAAAGTGATTCGCCAGAAGTTAAAAAAGAAAAGCTGCGTAAATTACAACAAGAGGTTAGGATGTTTAAAGATCATCCAGCGCTTTTGAGCTGGTATGTCAGTGATGAACCAGATGGTCAATTTATCAAGCCCAGTGAGTTGGCCGAGTCTGTTGCGTTGATTCGCAAATTAGACCCGCATCATCCCATTTCTATGGTTTTTGTTGATCCCAAACCCAGTCTTCCTTACCAAGATTTATTGGACATTGTGATGACCGATCCTTATCCGATTCCCGGAAATTCAGTGGTCAATGCCGGAGAGTATCTGAGGAAGCTCAAGGAATATTATCAATTTAAAAAACACATTTGGATAGTGCCTCAGGCCTTTGGTGGACAGGAGTTTTGGCAAAGAGAACCAACCCCTGAAGAGCTCCGAGCAATGGTCTATTTGGGCGTCATCAACGGAGCAATGGCCTCTCAAGCATTCATCCGTCACGTGGGACAAAGTTTTCCCAAGAATCCAGCCATGTGGTCGGCATACCACCAATCCGCTAGAGAGTTACAGTTTTTGTCCAAGGATATTCAGTATCAAAACGAAATTAAAGCATTTAAAGAGAAGGATTGGTGGAACAAGATGAAGGTTGAGGCTGCTTGTTTTAAGGGGGAGAATCCCAATCATCAGCTTTTTATTTTGGTCAATTTGGAAAATACGCACAAGATTATCAATTGTCCAATGGGAGCGGATTACGAGAGTGGTGAATGGCATTTTATCGCTGAGAACCGGAGGGTGAAATCTGAAGAAATGTTTGAATGGGTATTGAATCCATTTGAAGTAAAATTGGTTCGGTTTGAAAGAAATAAGTTGTCTTTAAATACCATGATGAACAAAGAGTGGGAAGGCAATTTGATAAGGGATTTTAGTTTTGAGCAATGGACGAGTGCAGGAATTCCAACGGCTTGTTATCTGCACATGAGCAAAGAACACGGGGCAACAGCCATCCTCGATAGGTCAGGAGCGCACCATGGAGAAGTCAGTCTAAGATTGAATAATCTGGGCGGTGAGCGTGCACACGATAATTCGCAGGAGATAAGTTTTTATCAATTTGAGACGGTTGCTAATCACGCCTATGTTCTTAGTTTTTGGGCATATGCGGAACAAACCAATAATAAATCGGGCATCGAGAATCGTGTTGCATTGCGCATAGAAAAGCCTTGGGGTAAATTTATTTGGCATGATACAATAGCCATTCTCTCGGGTTGGCATCGATATGATGTCTCCTATATACCGTCCGTTGGGGAGGACAGAAACATGTTGGAGTTGCGCACAATCAATGAAGGCTTTGTTTGGTTTGATCAAATCCAATGGGTGGAATCTCCTTCTATCATTATGGGCGGCGAAATTTTTGATGATCAAAGAACATTGAGTGCACAAGCCGTTGGGGATATATGTCCTTTGGACAAAATCACCTATGTCTTTACTCCGGTCGTTGGTGACTCCATTTATAGAGGTAATTTATCCCAAGGATTAGCGCTCAATAAACAAGGGACAGTGGTGGTGCAATATCTGTTGCCCAATGGTCAGTTTCAGAATTTGACCTGGCCTGTTTTGTTGCAGCATCATCGTTGGAAAAAAATAGAGTACACGCACGAGCCAAGTCTGAAGTATTTGGCAGGAGGAAAGGATGCTTTAATTGACGGGAAAATGGGAGAGTTTGTATGGGATGGGAAGTGGCAAGGATTTGAAGGCACGGATTTCGAAGTTGTGGTTGAGGCGGATACTGCTTCAGCGCCTTCCTCGATAGGGTTTAGATCACTTTCCAAAAAAAGTGCTTGGGTGTATTGGCCAACTGAGGTTGTTTTATCAGGCAGTTCTGACGGTATCCATTTTGTGGAAATCGAGCGGCAGTCAGGGGTAGTACAAAATTATCAGGATGATGATGGCGTGAAGCAATTTCAGTTTTCTTTGAAATCAAATGAAACAACAAAAGATCAAAGAATGCGTTATTTCAAATTGAGCGCTCAATCCATCAAGAAATTGCCACAAGATCACCCGTTTGTTGGTGAAAAATCGTGGTTATTTATTGATGAGATTTTGCTCCGATAATGTTACCTTTGGGCAACTTTTAGATTATGTCAGCAGCAACACAATTGGCTACTTTGGAGCAAGCCAAAGAAATGGGTTTAATGCCCCAAGAATTTGAGAAAATCAAAGAAATTTTAGGGCGTACGCCTAACTTCACAGAGATGTGTGTTTACTCCGTGATGTGGAGCGAGCATTGCTCTTACAAAAATTCAATCAAATGGTTGAAAACATTGCCCAAGGATGGACCGCACATGTTGGTCAAGGCAGGTGAAGAAAACGCGGGTTTGGTGGATATTGGCGATGGATTGGGATGTGCCTTTAAAATTGAGTCACACAACCATCCTTCAGCCATAGAGCCTTATCAAGGTGCGGCAACAGGTGTGGGTGGAATCAATAGGGATATCTTCACCATGGGAGCTCGTCCAGTTGCTTTGTTGAACTCTCTTCGTTTTGGGGAAATATCCAATCCAAAAACCCAGTGGTTGATGGAAGGAATCGTAAAAGGAATTGGCGATTATGGCAATGCTTTTGGAATTCCAACTGTTGGTGGTGAGGTTTATTTTGACGAAAGTTATCAAGTCAATCCATTGGTGAATGCCATGTCTGCAGGTCTGATTGATTCAACCAAAATCATTTCGGCCAAGGCCAGTGGGGTAGGGAATCCTGTGTTTATCGTCGGATCAGCTACTGGTAAAGATGGAATCAAAGGCGCTTCTTTTGCGTCCAAGGATATTACAGAGGAATCCGCCAAAGATTTGCCTAGTGTTCAAGTAGGAGATCCTTTTCAAGAAAAGTTGTTATTGGAGGCAACCATGGAATTGGCTGAAATTGATGCCATCCGTGGTATGCAGGATATGGGGGCAGCAGGAATCACTTGTTCCACCTCTGAGATGAGTGCAGGTGGAAAAGTAGGAATGGATATCCATTTGGAAAAAGTACCAACGCGCCAACAAGGTATGTTGCCATTTGAAATTTTGTTGTCAGAATCTCAAGAGCGCATGCTGGTGGTGATAGAGAAAGGACATGAAGAGAAAGTGAAAGCCATTTTCGATAAGTGGGATTTGCATGCTGCAGAAATTGGCGTGGTGACTGAAGGTCCAATGGTTCGTTATTTCATGAACGGAGAATTGGTCAGTGAGATTCCCGCAGAGTCGTTGGTTCTTGGCGGAGGTGCTCCACAATACGAAAGAGAATACAAGGAGCCTGCCTATTTCCAAGAGTCAAAGAAATTTGATATTGCAAACATTGAGCAACCGAAAGATTTTGTTCAGGCTGCGCAACAACTGATTGCATTGCCCAATATTGCGAGCAAGCGATGGATTTATGAGCAGTATGACAGTATGGTGGGCACTGCAACCATGACAACCAATCGTCCCAGTGACGCGGGAGTAGTAAATATTAAGGGTAGCAATAAAGCATTGGTACTCACCGTGGATTGCAATGGAAGGTATGTCAATGCTGATCCAGAGGTAGGCACCATGATTGCTGTTTCAGAAGCTGCACGAAATATTGTTTGTTCTGGAGGACAACCTTCAGCCATTACCAATTGTCTCAATTTTGGTAATCCATACATTCCTGAGGTATACTGGCAGTTTGTTGGAGCCATCAAAGGAATGGCAGCGGCTTGCCGCAAGTTCGAAACACCTGTTACAGGAGGTAATGTTAGTTTTTACAACCAAACCGTAAATGAGGATGGCACTTCCAAGCCTGTTTTTCCTACACCCACCATCGGGATGTTGGGTATCATGGAAGACAAATCCCATCACATGACTTTGGACTTTAAATACAAAGGGGATTTGATTTATTTGATCGGAGAAAGCCAAGACGATTTGAATTCTTCCGAGTATTTGTACAATGTTTTGGGAGTGAAGAATACACCCGCTCCTCATTTTAATCTAGAAGAAGAATTTGCATTGCATCATTTCTTGAAACACATGATTCAAAACAACCTGATCAATGCAGCGCACGATATCAGCGATGGTGGATTGTGGGTGACATTGGCAGAGATGGGAATGTCAGCCAAATTGGGATTTGATATTGAGACGCCCTTGGAATTCAGAAAAGATGCATTCCTCTTCGGCGAGTCTCAAAGCAGAGTGGTAGTCACTGTTCCTGAAAGAGACAAGGATGCATTCTTGGATTTTGTACTAGAAAACAAAGTTCCAGCAATGCTTCTGGGTCACGTAACCAAAGGTCGTTTTACCATCGATGGGGAAGAGTATGGATCAGTGGATGAAATTGGAGAACTTTACAACAATGCCATTGGCAATTTCATGAAGAAGAAGTAAGCATGAGTTTTTTTCAATACTTGCGTTCAAAGCCCGGAATGAGAATGTTGGGTTATGTGGTAGGAGCCAATATCTTGGTTGTCTTACTCAGTTGGTTTTGGCTTTCTTGGTACACTGATCACGGAGAGTTTGTGACCATACCCGAATTAAAGGGGCAACCACTAGAGAACGCAATGGAGATTTTAGAGGATTTGGATTTGGAGCCTGTGGTCATTGATAGCATTTGGTCTGACACTTCAGCAAAGGGCAGTGTGAATTATGTAATGCCAGTGCCAGGTTCCACCATCAAGGAAGGTCGTCAGGTGTATCTTACCATTTTTAGCAAGACTCCACCGATGGAAACCATTACCATTAAATCAGGTGAATATGCTGCTGTGGCCATGGTGAAATTGAAAAACAAAGGAATTGATTATGATGTCTCATACCAACCCAATAACAATTTTGTTGGAAGCGTAATAGGCATTCGATATCAAGGAAAGGACATCAAGTTCAACGACCTATTGCCCAGAGGATGCAAGGTGGTCTTAATTGTTGGAACGGGTGACAACGCTAAAATTCCAGTCCCGGATTTACACGGTTTGTCCTACATTGAAGCCCAGCGTTTATTGAAGTCTTTGGGTTTAATACCGCAGTTGTTTTTTGATGCAACGCCCAGTGAAGCTGACTCTCTTGCATATAAAGTATGCACCCAAGAGCCACCATATTCACCGGGAGCATTGGATTTGAATTCCGGAAGTATCATGGACATTTACCTGACCAAAGAACCTTGTCCCAGAGACTCATCATCCGTTACAAATCCATGAGAAATATACTTTTAGTTTTGTTTTCATTGCTCGTGTCTGCTGTGCAATCACAAGAGTTAGAAAGAGTACCCATGTATTTATCTCGTACTCAAGATCGTTACTTAGTCAAGGGAGAGCGGGAATTGCTCACCTTGCCTTTTTTTGATGATTTCGCCCATCACCGCGGAGGAAGGACTAGCCCCAATCTTCTGTTTTGGCAGGATGATGATGTGTGCATCAACAATGTGATGCCAATAGATCCATTGACCATTGGCGTGGCCACCTTGGATGGGCTAGATGCTAAGGGTTATCCCTACGACTTTACGGATCAATACGCTCAAGGTCCCGCTGATACCTTAACTTCACAGGGTATTGACTTATCTGGACTGGATAGCACAGATAATGTTTATTTGTCTTTTTATTACCAAGCTGGTGGCTGGGGGAATATGCCCGACGAGGAGGATTCACTTTTTGTGGATTTCTATTCGCCATTAACAGGAGATTGGGAAAAAAAATGGGTCGTTACATCTCCCAACAATACTGATTGGTCAAGAGCAGATTTACACATTGCGCAAGCACAGTTTCTACAAGCCGGTTTCCAATTTCGATTCCGCAATGAAGCTACTTTAAGCGGAGCTTATGATCAATGGAATATTGATTATGTTTTGCTGCGTGAAGGTCTGGACACCTCCAACATTGCCTTTGATGAAGTAGCCATGCAATTGGTTCCAAGCCTACCATTTTCCAATGGATACAGCACAATGCCATGGAAGCATTTTAAAAGCAATCCCTCTGGTTTCCTGAATCCAACCGTAACAGCCTTTGAGCGCAATCTGGGAAATGCAGAAAACATTGCTACCGGATATCGAATCAGATGCAACAATCAAGTCCAGCAAGAGTCTGCGGTGGTTCTTAACACTTTTGCCAATGAGAATCAAGAATTGGAGGAGACCATGAATTGGAATACGTCCATTCTTCAGAATCCACTCTTGAGCGACACCACGGTGAATGTCGAAGTTTGCACTTTCATCAATCCCACAGATGCTCATTTGGAAAATGATACAGCTTGCTACTCTGTGGAGATGTCTAATTTCTATTCTTACGATGATGGCAGCGCAGAACGCACTTGGACTGTTCAAGGTGCAGGTTCTCAAGTAGCATTGAAATTTTACAATTACACAGCGGATACATTGATGGGCTTGGCTGTGAATTGGTTGCCCTACGGAATCAATCACTCAACTCAAACTTTTTTTCTTAAGGTGTGGAGCGATAATTCAGGCTCGCCTGGTTCATTGATTTCCGAGAATTTTAACTACCAATATCCCCAATACACGGATAGCACAGGATATGATTCGTTTACCTTTCATGAATTGGATAATCCTTTGGTCTTGGGAGTGGGTACTTATTACGTTGGATGGGTGCAATCCGATGCGCCTACTTATGACGTGGGCAATGACAAGAATACCAATAACAATCCAGCCAAGTTGTTTTATTCATTGGGTGTAGATCAACCTTGGCAAGCCTCTCAAGTAACGGGAAGCGTTATGGTTCGTCCTGTATTGCGCTCAGGAAAGAAACAAATATGGAATGGTATTGAAAATGAAAATTCAACCCATGCATGGGGCTTGGCTTATCCCAATCCTGCGTTGGATCAAATCGCCTTTGATGCCCCTGGTTCTTGTTCTTTTGAGGTTTTAGATGTTACAGGGAAAATCATTCATTCGGGTTCGTCTTTCAATAGCCATGTTGTCATTGATGTCAACAATTGGTCTCCAGGATTTTATTTCATCAAGGCATCTTCACTAGGTCATCAACATGTTTTCCGTTTTTCAAAGTAGAGGATGAGCGAAGAGATAGACGATATCGAGAGGGAGGATGAGGAAGGTTTATTTGAACACCACCGCATCGTTGCTGATAAAGGACAAGGCCTGGTTAGAATTGATAAATTTTTGGTAGATCGATTGGAAAAAACCTCTCGATCTAGAATTCAAGAAGCGCATGATGCGGGTTTTGTAAAGGTCAATGGGATTTCAGTAAAGGCCAGCTACAAAATCAAGCCCAATGATGTAATCACCATTGAGTTGCCCTATCCGGTCAGGGAATTTGAGATTATCCCAGAGAATATCCCCATTGATATTTTGTATGAGGATGATGATGTCCTGGTGATCAATAAACCCATGAATATGGTGGTTCATCCAGGCCATGGCAATTATTCAGGAACTTTGGTTAATGCGGTTTTGTATCATTTGCAAAAGACGCCAGCAGGTGAGCAGCATCGTCCAGGATTGGTTCATCGATTGGATAAGCATACCACTGGCGTGATGGTGATGGCCAAGACGGATTATGCATTGAATCATTTGGGAAAACAATTTTTTGATAGGACCACAGAAAGGCGCTATCAAGCCATCGTTTGGAGCGATGTTGAGAAAGATGGAACGGTCATTGGCAATACTGGAAGAAGTTTGCAGGATCGAAAAGTGTTCACCGTGTTTCCGAAAGGAGACTTTGGGAAACATGCTGTAACGCATTACAAGGTTTTGGAGAAGTTGCATTATGTTACACTGGTCGAGTGCAAGTTGGAAACGGGGAGAACACATCAAATCCGCGTTCACATGAAGTACATCGGCCATACTTTGTTTGGGGATTTGGAATATGGTGGTGACAAAATTTTAAAAGGGACAACCTATCCCAAGTACAATCAGTTTGTACAAAATTGTTTTAAAATACTACCCCGACAAGCGCTGCATGCCAAAACATTGTCATTTGATCATCCCACAACAGGTGAACGCATGTCTTTTGATTCTCCCTTGCCAGCGGACATGCAAGAAATCCTAGAGCGATTTAGAAACATCGCAAAGTACAGCTGATTTAGGGGAGTTTAAAGGTTTGTCCTGAACCGTAAATACGCACGTCGAAATGCGCATCATCTATCATTTCACCCTTTAGTTTGATTTTTTTCTTGGTGGTAAAAAGTACAACAGGACCTTTCCCAACGACAGTGCAAGATTTGTTCTGAATCAAAGCAGCAGTTTCTTCCTCAACACCCATCCCGTAGTTCATCTTGGGATAATCCACCATTGCAGTGATCAGTCTGTTGTAGCGGCTTCTGGTTACAAAATGTTGATCCACTATTCCATTTTCAATAAATCCCAACCCCGCGCTGTACATGGCATTGTTGGTTTCTAATCGATCATAAGTAGCACTATAAGCAGTATCTTTTTTCTGATCTCCTGTAATCATCACCTTGCTCATTACTGCAGCTCCAGCACTGGTGCCTGCTATCATTCCTCCGTTGTTATAAACGTCAACAATCAAAGGGGCAAGTTTTTTATCTTTCAATACTTGCATGAATCGATTTTGATCACCTCCGCAAATGAAAATGAGTTTTGCTTTTTTCAAAGAGTCGCTCATGCTTTGAGCGTTACGCTCCTCATCTGAAAAATTTAAATTGACGCATTTTATTGACGGCAGGACATCTTGTTTGAAATACCAAAAGCTTGAGTCGGGCTCTTCTCCTGCCATGGGAAGAACTGCAATGTAATCGTTGGATTGCAAGCCGGCCTGCTGAATCATTGAGGCCATCAGCTCAGGCGTTCTATCTCCACCGCCTATGATGAACAGTTTGCCTTTGGTAGATGTATTTATGCCATCTGTTTTTTCTTTTTGTTTTCCAATACAACTGGTCAAAAAGAACAACGCGAGAATCAATCCAAGGTTTTTCACAAGATCGAAAGTTTCTTACAAACGGTTATCCACCATTTCGACCTTTGGATATTTGGCTTTATTGAAGCTAAAGTCACCATCCGAGTAGGGTTGATTGGTCTTGAGGTTGGAAATCTTGTAGCTGATTTCGCCACCATCTTTTGTCTTAACAACAGCCTTTCTCAATTCCATTTTACCCTTGTCGATGTACATGGAAATAGAATGATAAGGTTTGCCTTTGGGATTGATAGGGAATAGTGCAATTTCATAACAAGCAACTCCATCCATAAGTGCATTTGGATTTTTCATTTCGTTTTTAAAATCCTTTTCCCAAATGCTGAATATTTCAGAAGGGTCAAATGCACCGTCTTTGACATCTTTCAAATTGTCAATGGTGCAGGTGTTGGATTTTTTATCATACGTCCAAATGGTAGTACCATCGGTAGAGATGGTATAGTCCGATAAACTGATGATGTATTTCTTGCCTTTGATTTTGATATTGCCTTCTTGTTTGATGTTTTTGTTGTTCTTTTTGTCAACAAGTGTAGAACTAAAGTCTGCTGTGACGGTGGTCCAACCTTTGGCTTTGGCGGAGAGTTTATCCAAAACTTCTTTAGAGCTTTGTGCTTGAACCATCAAACCCATGGTGATGGTCATTAAAAATAAAAGTGCTTTTTTCATATTGCTTATGCTATTGCGGACCTCTTTTCAAGAACTGTTCCAAAGTGGTTTCGTCTTGAATTAAAACCTTTCTTCCTTTGCTTCCTTCGAATGGCCCAATGATTCCAGCTGCTTCCAATTGGTCAACCAAACGACCGGCTCTATTGAATCCCAGCTTGAGTTTTCGCTGAAGCATAGAGGCAGAACCCTGTTGTGTTTGAACGACAATCTTGGCAGCTTCCGCAAATAGTTCATCTCGGTCGCTGTCGGCAAAGTTACTCAATTCTGTATTTCCCGCTTCATCTGGAACTTCAGGTAAATAGAACGCGCTTGGATAGCCTTGTTGATTGCCGATGTACGCTGTGATTTCCTCTACTTCAGGTGTATCCACAAATCCGCACTGCACGCGAATCAAATCGTTTCCTGTTGAATACAACAAATCACCACGTCCAATCAATTGATCCGCACCTCCTGCATCAAGAATGGTGCGTGAATCTATTTTGGATGTTACGCGGAAGGCAATTCTAGCAGGGAAGTTGGCCTTAATGATTCCGGTAATGATATTCACGGAAGGTCGCTGCGTTGCAATAATCAGGTGAATCCCGATGGCTCGCGCCAATTGCGCCAAACGGGCGATAGGGGTTTCAACTTCTCTGCCAGCAGTCATGATCAAATCTGCAAACTCATCCACTACCAAAACGATGTAGGGCAAATAGCGGTGACCATTTTCTGGATTCAGTCTCCGCTTGATAAAGCGTTCATTGTACTCTTTGATATTCCTACAACCTGCAGTCTTTAATAAATCATACCGTTGGTCCATCTCTATGCAAAGGCTGTTCAGTGTTCTTACAACTTTGCTGGTATCGGTGATGATGGGGTCCTCAGTATCGGGAAGTTTGGCCAAGAAGTGTCTTTCAATTTTGTTGAACAAAGTCAATTCAACTTTTTTGGGATCCACCAAAACAAACTTCACTTGTGAAGGATGCTTTTTGTACAACAAACTCACCAAAATGGCATTCAAACCAACGGATTTTCCTTGTCCGGTTGATCCTGCCATCAGCAAGTGAGGCATCTTGGCCAAGTCCACACAGAAAATTTCATTGGAAATGGTTTTTCCCAAAACAACGGGCAATTCCATGTCTGCATTTTGAAATTTCTCGGAAGCAATCAAACTGCGCATACTGACCACTTCGGGCTGTGAATTGGGAACCTCTATACCTATGGTGCCTTTCCCTGGTATTGGCGCAATGATTCGGATACCGAGCGCAGCAAGACTCAATGCAATGTCGTCTTCAAGACTTTTGATTTTTGAAATGCGAACACCTGGAGCCGGATTGATTTCATAGAGTGTGACTGTCGGCCCAATGGTGGCTTTGATTTTTTCGATTTCAATTTTATAATGATTGAGTGTTTGGATGATTTTGTTTTTGTTCTCCTCCAATTCCTCTTTCGTGATTTTTATTCCTCCTGTCGTGTGATTTTTAAGGAGTTCAATGGAAGGTGCCTCGTATCTTGAAAGATCCAATTTTGGATCATAGTCGCCAAAGTCAGCCAATCGTTCATCCACCTCTTCATTGCTCAATATTTCTTCTTGGGCTGGGCCTTGCACCTCCATCCCAAGGTCGGCTTCAATCTTGGCAAGGTTTAGTTCATTATCGTTGGAGGGCAATTCATTGGTCAGACTCATTTCAATGGGAACGTTGGAAACCGGAGCAATGGGTTCAGGTACCATCGGTTCAGGGGTAATGATTTCCAATTGACTCAATAGCTCCTCTTCTGTCTCATCTGCATCCTCTTCTACCAGTTTGTACCGGTTGCTAATGGTGGTTTCCAAGGCTGTTGCAGCAGGTGCAGCAGGTTCTTGAGGGACAATTGGAGATGGGGTTTCCTCAACAACAACCTCTTCCTCTTGGGACTCCATCATTTCCGACAATCGTTCTTGCTTCTCTTTTTTTCTCAGCTTCCATTTTTCAATGCCATTCTCTACCCATTGACCAAAATGAATTAAAAATGAAGTAGCGGCAACTCCAACCAGAGCAACGGTTCCGCCAATTCTACCTAGCGTAAATGTTAACCATTGGGCACTCCATAAACCATAGGCACCTACAAACCGATCATTGATGTCCAAAACGATGTGGGGAAAAGGATCCTCTTCTCGGTGGTGAAAGGCAAAAGCCAGAACGAGGGGAATGAAAATCATTCCATACATCATCCACCGGAAACTTTTGAAAAAGGGAGTCGGTGTGGCTTGAACAATCAAGTAACTGCTGAGTAAAACGAGCAAGTAACAAATGAAAAATGCACCAACACCAAAACCTTTGTACATGAGAACGTAAGCAGCCAGTGCGCCCAATTTGCCCATCCAATTGGAATAGTTGGGCGTTTCGCTAATGCTGGATGCATGGTCTCCGCCTAGAATCAAGCTCAAGTCAGCGTCGCCATTGATGGCAAAAGAGATGCAAGCCAAAATCAGGTAAATGGAGGAGAGCAGAAGGGCGGTTCCAAAAATCAATTGAGAACGACGGCCCAAAACGCTTTGTTTCCAAGATTTTTTTTCATCCACCCATGGGATTTCATCTTCTTGATCGATATTTGATTTGCTTTTTGCCATGAATAGTTTAGGTTGAGTTCAAAAATAGTAACGTGCGACTTTGAAAACGCCTTGGATTTCCGCCGTTTTCAACAACTTAACGTGTATCTTTTCAAGGTTAAAAACAAGAGATGAAAAAAAATATTGTAAAATCCAAAATTCATTCTATATTTGCAATCCGTTTTTAAGACACAATGGCAAAAAAAGGTAACAGAGTTCAAGTGATTATGGAGTGCACCGAGCACAAGGAGTCGGGCATGCCAGGAACAAGCAGATACATCAC
>CANEVR010000017.1 GCA_947442505.1 Flavobacteriales bacterium
AATAACTGAAGGATGGTGCGGTGACAGTGCACAGATATTGCCTTACATGGAAAAGTGGGCATCTGCCAAAGGGCATGAGATGCGGATTGTATTGCGCGATGAAAATTTGGATTTGATGGATCAATTCCTTACCAATGGAGCACGCGCCGTTCCAATGTTTGTGTTTATCAATGCAGATGGTTCGTTGTTGGAGAAATGGGGTGCTAGGCCCAAAGCTTTACAAGAAAAGGTTGTACAGTGGAAGGCAGAAGGCTTGGAGAAAGAGACTTTTATTACCATGATTCACAAGTGGTATGCTGATGATAAAGGGAACACATGCATAGAAGAATGGGAGCGTCTTTCATCAGCCAATTGATGCGCCTTATATTTGTCCCATGTACCCAACTCTTTATCATGCCCTTTTAGATCTATTTGGTCTGGAATTGCCTTTTCTCAAACTGGTTAATAGCTTCGGTTTTTTCGTGGCCCTGGCATTTATTTCAGCCAGTGTTTTGCTTAAGATGGAAATGAAGCGAATGGAGTTGAAGGGTATCTTCCCTGCTCAAAAGGTAAAGCAGATATTGGGCGCAGGGCCTCAATGGAGTGAGATTATTACCAATGCCTTTTTGGGTTTTTTCTTGGGCTGGAAAATGATTTTTCTATTTGTCAATAGTGATGAGATTTTCGCGCATGGCATGGCTCAGAAAGCTTTGATGTCGGGGGATGGCTATCCATTGTTGGGTGTTTTGTTGGCCTTGGTTTTGGGTGGTTGGAAGTATTGGGAGGATAAGAAAGCCCAATTGCCCCAGCCCAAGGAGCAAATTGTTGAAGAGCCTGCTCATCTGTTGGTTGGGTCCATCACTTTTGTTGCTGCCATCGCGGGAATGTCAGGGGCAAAGTTGTTTCATCTTTTAGAAAACCCCAATGAATTGGTTGTCTTTTTTAGCAACCCATCGTTGGAGAATTTTACGAGTGGGTTAACCATTTACGGAGGAATAATTGTTGGTTCTATTGTTGTATTGATTTATGCCAAGAAAAAGAATTTGCCGCTTTTGCATTTGTCGGATGCCGCAGCGCCAGGAATGATTTTGGCCTATGGAATAGGTAGAATGGGATGTCAAACCAGTGGAGATGGAGATTGGGGTATTGACAATCCTGCGCCGATGCCCAATTGGATGCAGTTTTTACCAGATTGGATGTGGTCGTATGATTATCCCAACAATGTTTTGGGAATGGGCGTCCCCATAGAGCAAGGGGAGATTTTTCCCGGTTACGGAACCCACCTTGAAATCCCTGTTTTCCCCACTCCCTTGTATGAGACTATTCTGGCTACTCTGATTTTTTTCATTTTATGGTCATTGCGCAAGCGCATCCAAATTCCAGGAGTCATTTTCGCTCTCTATTTGGTTTTGAATGGCATTGAGCGTTTTTTTATCGAGCAAATCCGTGTGAATAATTTTGTAGAATATTTGGGCATGAAATGGACCCAAGCCATGGTCATTGCCTTGATGATGGTGGTGGGAGGAACAGCTGCCATTGTTGTATTAAAAAAATACCATGAGCGCAGCAGGACCTAAAGTGGCTTTTCATACATTGGGTTGTAAATTGAATTTTGCTGAAACCAGTGAGATTTCAAAAATCCTCACCAATGCGGGTTATGCCAAAGTTGAAATGACCGAACATCCCGATGTATTGGTCATCAATACCTGCAGTGTTACAGATCAAGCAGATCAAAAATGCCGAAACATTGTTCGCCGCGCCATCAAAACCAATCCTGATGTCTTTGTCGCTGTTGTGGGCTGTTATGCCCAATTGAAGCCCGAAGAAATTGCGCAAATAGAAGGTGTGAGTGTTGTATTGGGAGCCAACGAGAAATTCAATATTTTACAGCACATTCAGAAGAGTGCTGAGGAGCGACAGAAGATCGTAGTAGGGCATATCAAAGAGGTGAATGAGTTTGTTCCTTCTTTTTCTTCGGGTGACCGAACCCGAACTTTTTTGAAGGTGCAAGATGGTTGCAATTATTTCTGTGCTTTTTGTACCATTCCATTGGCAAGGGGGAGGTCGCGTAGCGCAAGTATTGCAGACACATTGAAACAGGCTGAATTGGCCGCAGAGAAACGGGCCAAGGAGATTGTTTTGACAGGCGTGAATATTGGTGATTTCGGCACCGCCAATGGAGAAACTTTTTTGGATTTGATCAAAGCCTTGGATGCATTGCCGCATATTGAACGGTATCGCATTTCAAGTATTGAGCCCAATTTGCTGACAGAGGAAATCATTGCCTTTGTAGCTCAGTCAAAGAAGTTCATGCCGCACTTCCACATTCCGCTTCAAAGTGGGGATGATGAAATTCTTCGTGCGATGCGCAGAAGGTACCGAACAGATTTGTATCAATCTAGAATAGATAACATCAAGCGTCTCATTCCGGATGCTTGTATAGGAGTGGATGTAATTACAGGTTTTCCTGGAGAGACAGATGAGTTGTTTCAAAATACAATGAACTTTATTCAGTCTTTGCCCGTGTCGTATTTGCACGTCTTTACATACAGTGAACGTGCCAATACCACGGCACTCCGCATACAAGAAGTTGTTCCCATTGAAAAAAGGCAATTGCGAACCAACCAGTTGAGAATGTTATCCGAGAAAAAGAAGCGTGCGTTTTACCAAGCTTTTACCCAAAGTGAACGTACAGTGCTGTGGGAGGGGGTTGATGAAGAAGGAAGAATGATGGGCTATACGGATAATTACATTCGTTTGAGCAAGCCATTTGATGCCGCGCAGGTAAATACACTGGAATCTGTTGTTATTGAAAACAACGGAGTGAAATTTGAATTTTAATTTTTGTTTGAGCGATTCTTGCGATTCATTGACGCATCAAATGGGTAGTGGCATCCATTTGGTAACCGAAGTGAAAAAGCAATTGCTATTGCCTTCTCCAGACCAAAAGTGAACCCCATACTTTAACCCGCGCTCACTTTCTGCTGGATAGAAGTCTTGGCAAAATTTCATGATCATGACCTCTCGCATTTCAAATTCGCCGCTTTTACCGGGAAGAAAGTGTTTGTTGTTGGGGATGAAAACCAACACACGCTGACCGTCGGCAGGTAGGGCATCTTGAGGGCTGATCCAGTTTTGTGACATGATTTATTTACCTTGAAAAACAGCTTTTCTTTTTTCTAAAAATGCCTGCACGCCTTCTTTGTGATCTGCTGTAGCCCCTGCTTCCAATTGGCCTTTGAGTTCGTTTTGCAATTGGGTAGGCAAATCGGCTTGCATGCTTTTTTGCAAAGCAAACTTTGTAAGAGCCAAAGCTCTTGTTGGCATATTGGACAACTGTGTGGACAAAGCATCAACAGCGTTTGTAAATTGATCATCCTCGACACTTTGATAAATCATACCCATTTGCATGGCCTCATCTGCCGTGACTTTGTCTCCTAGCATCATTTGGGCCAAGGCTCTTTGGTATCCGATCAAACGAGGCAAGAAGTAAGTGCCACCGCTGTCAGGAATCAAACCAATTTTAGAAAAAGCTTGAATAAAGGCAGCGCTTTGTTTGGCAACAACAAAATCGCAGGCCAATGCAATGTTAGCGCCAGCACCAGCTGCCACTCCGTTAACTGCTGCAATGACGGGCTTGGGCATTTCTGTTATGCGCAGAATGGACGGGTTGTATCCTTCTTCAATGATTTTTTTTAAACCGGGTCCGTTGGGATCAATGGCTTCTTGCAAATCCTGACCTGCACAGAAAGCTTTTCCTTCTCCGGTAATGATGACACAGCGGATGTTCTCATCGGAACTGGCCTCTTGTAAAGCGGCATTGAATGTATCTGCCATTTCGCGGTTGAAACTATTGAACTTGTCAGGTCTGTTCAATGTGATGGTGGCAATGCCATTGTTGATGTTGTAATCAATCATTTCTTTTTGTAGTAAAATTCTCTTCCTTTAATAAGTCTCCACAACAGTTGTTGCACCATTAGTAAGAAGGCGCTGAGCATGAGAATGCCCGTATACATGGCTTTGATCAGTTGCGGCCAGTTTTGATCACCCAATGACTTCATCCAAAAGGCAGAACCCAATAGGATAATGGTCATGCCCAAAACAGCAATCATAAAGTTCCACCAAGGCAGATAGGCATCTTTCCACTCGTTGCATCGCGCAGTCACAATGACGGCAGCAATTTCGGCCATCATCATCCCTGGTAAAGAAAGCAGGGCTTTGATGGAATAGCCTTGAACATACACGGCGATGAATAGAATGCACAGTTGAAAAACCAACAACGAGGCCAGTGCTTTTCGCCAGTTCAAAGTCAGCGCAACCAATGTAATACCGGCCCATTCAAATGGAAGAATGGGCAAACCTTCCCAACGATTGGGAATGAGATAAAACAAGCCCATGGTAACCGCTCCCAAAGCTATTTTCCCCCAAACATCTACCGTGGGTGAAGAGCCGATTTTAATTTCGCGATCCAACATGCCGCAAATATAGGATTAATCAATGGAACGTAGATTACTTAGATCGTTTCCAATAAGCCATCAATGATGGGAAAGTAGCAATGCCTATCAATCAATTGTCGATTGCTCATGCTGCATTTGATAGAAGTGGTGGTAGATGCCTTTTTTCGCAATCAGTTCTTCATGGTTTCCAGATTCCATTACTTGACCATTTTCCAGAACAAGTATTAAATCACAATGTTGAATGGAAGAGACGCGATGTGAAATAATGAGACTGGTTCTGTCTTTCATTCTCTTCTTAATTCCACGTAGTATTTTTTCCTCTGTGGCTGTATCAACTGCTGAAAGGCAATCATCCAAAAGCAAGATTTGTGGATTGGTAATGAAGGCACGTGCAATGGAAATGCGTTGCTTTTGTCCGCCGCTGATGTTAATCCCTCGCTCTCCCAAGACCGTTTCCCATTGCTGTGGGAATTGCAATATGTCTTGAAGAACACCGGCATCATCCGCGGCGGCAATCAAATCTTCTTCGCTTGAGTTTTCTTTTCCAAAAAGGATATTGCTTTTGATGGTGTCAGAAAACAAAAATACTTCCTGAGGCACCCAGCTGATGGATGATCGAATTTGCTTTAGATCCAATTTTGGAAGAGGAATACCCTCAAATTGGATTTCGCCTTGTATAGGGTCAAAGTTTCGGGTCATCAATTGGAAAAGCGTTGATTTGCCTGATCCAGTCTTACCAATGATACCCATGGACTGCCCTTTTTTCAATTCAAAGCTCACATTTTTGAGCGCTTTTATCCCGGTATCGGGGTAAGTGTAAGAAACATTTTCCCATTTGATGTTTCCTTGAATTGGAATGGAACTGCTTGGATTGTTTTGAATGATGGGCTGTGCTTGCAGGAACTCATTGATCCGTGTTTGGCTAGCTTCTGCCTTCCTAACGAGACTGGTTACCCAACCAACACTGGCAAATGGCCATGTTAGTTGATTGACATAAAATACAAATTGAACAATGGTGCCAATAGTGATGGCGCCTTTTTCAACTTGCATTGCTCCAATGTAAATGGTCAAAATAGTGCTGAGTCCAACCAATATGCTGATGACAGGCATGAATAAGGCATCAGATTTGACCAATTTCATTTGCAATCCTTTGTATTGATCGCTTTCCTTTTGAAAGTCATTGGAAAGTTTTCGTTCTTTTCTAAAGGATTTGATAACCCGAATACCACTGAAAGTCTCTTGAACAATGGTGGTCAATTTGCTTTGCTGCTTCTGAACTTTCTCCGTTCTTTTGTTGATGATGGTGCTGACATAAAATATACCCACCATCATAAGCGGCATGGGTGCCAGAGTGTAAAGGGTTAGGGTAGCGTCAATGTTCCACATCACGCCTGCACAAAGAACAATAAGTATAATCAAATTGATGGTGTACATGACAGCAGGCCCCAAGTACATTCGGACACGATTCACATCCTCACTGATCCGATTCATTAAGTCTCCAGTTCTGTTTTGACGGTAAAATGAAACGTCCAAGGCCTGGTATTGCTGGTATATCTCATTCTTTAAATCATACTCAATGTGTCTTGACATGACAATGAGACTCTGCCTTTGATAAAAAAGGAAAACCCCCTTGATCAAATAGACCACGATGTATCCAGTAGCCAAAAGCAAACCGATGTACAGGCTGTAATCCTTCCAATTTTGCGCATTCAGCGTGAGTGCATCTCCCCATCCGGTCAATGAACTTATCCAATACAGCGATTCAGGGGTTTTTATGACAACATCATTTTTTTGAATGTTTTCTTGCTCTCGGATTAGTGTGGCAACAAAGTCAATTCCTTCACCGATAATTTGTGGAGCGTAGACATTGAAAACATTGGTGAGTAGAATGAAAACAAAACCCGCCATCACGCGGCCTCTATACTTCCATAAATACTTGTTGAGGTAGGCGAGTGATTTCATTAAAATTCAAAATTCCAAGTTACACTGGGTAAGATGGGAAACAAACTTACTTGGTAGGCTTTGGTTTGAAAATTTCCTTGACTGAAATCACCTTCTGCTGCAAAGTAGATGAAGTAAGGATTTCTTCTGTTGTAAAGATTGTAAATGCTGAAATTCCAACTGGACACAAAAACACGTTTCTTGAGCTGCGGATTAAGTCTTGCCATCTCCTGTCTTTCAATGCTGTTCTTAGAAATCAAATTCAATGAAATGTCTGCGCGGTGATAAGGAGCCATTCTAAAGCTGTTTCGATCACCATAAACGTCAATGACATTGCCTTGATAGAAATATCGAGAGGTTGGCAAGGTGATGGCATTCCCAGTGGCATAAACGAACACAAAACCGATGTCTGCACGTTCGTTGATTTTGTAGTTCATGACAAAATTGAAGTCATGCCTTCTGTCCCATCTGGATGGGAAGGGTCTTCCTTCATTGATTTCATCAAATTGACGCATTGTTTTCGCCCAAGTGTATCCAATCCAGCCGGTGACATTTCCGGTATTTCTTTTCAAAAAGAACTCTGCTCCATAGCTCCAACCTTTGCCGAACCAAAGCAGATTATCAATGTTGTCATTTACTGTTTGTGAAGGGTCGGCTCCTTCTTGGTACTCAGATACATTGAACATGTCTTTGTAGTATAATTCAACACTACTTTCCCATTTGTTTTCTTTGAAATCACGGAAATAGCCGATGCTGTATTGGTCAGAGAACTGAGGTCTGAGTCGATCCGTGCTTGGCAACCATACATCGGTAGGCAATGATGTAGGCGAAAAACTGTTCAAGTGGATGTATTGGAAATTTCTGTTGTATCCGGCCTTGATGCTGGCTCCTTCTTTTATCAAATATCTGCCGGAGAGTCTGGGTTCAAATCCCCAGTAGTCAGCAACTTTTTCACCATTGCCATAGGTAATGGTTTCTGGTGATCCCGCACCAATTAGACCTGTAGTTTCTGGATAAACATATCTGGTAAATGAACCTGTGTGCAAGAAGTAACTTTGTCTCAAACCAATATTGACCTTCAACTTTTCATTGATGTCCCATTCATCCTGAATGTAAGCAGCAGATTCATGTGAATTCAATCGGCTACTGTTGTTTAGATTGAATTGCGTATCACCACTGCTGGCGTAGGTGTTGTTGGGGGTGAAAATGTGATAAGTGTAATCAACTCCCCATTTGACTTTGTGATTGGGGTTGGGAAAATAGCTGAATTGTATTTTAGAACCATAATCGCGGATGCCACTTTTTAAACCAAATGTGAATTCCTCTTGACCTCCTTCAAAACTGAATGAATAATCAGTGAAGTAGAACAAGGTGTTCATGAAAAGTTTTGGGCTGAATATATGGTTCCATCTTAATGTACTGGTGGCATTGCCCCATGGGATTTTGGTGGAAAAACCAGCCTTGACACTGTTAAAGCTGAATACATCTCGACCCAAATAAGCACTGAGTGAAATCCAATCTTTGGAGCCCAACTTGTAATTGAACTTGGCATTGAGATCATAGAAGTAATATCCAGTTCCTTGAATGTTGGGGCGGCTGTTGATCAGTGGTTTTAAAAGAAAATCGATGTAAGTTCTTCGTCCGGAGATGATGAATGATGATGTGTCCTTTTTTATAGGACCTTCTGCTGTAAAACGGGATGCAATGGTTCCAACCCCTCCTGTTCCGTGAAATTCCTTGTAATTGCCATCACGCAATGAGATGTCCAATACACTGGAAAGGCGACCACCATATCCGGAAGGAACTCCACCTTTGAAGAGCTCAATATTCTTGACAGCGTCCGCATTAAAAACGGAGAAAAAACCAAAAAGGTGAGAGGCGTTGTAAACGGTTGCGTTGTCCAGCAAAATTAGGTTTTGATCGATACCACCACCACGGACATAAAAACCAGTATTGCCCTCTCCTGCACTTTGCACTCCTGGAAGAAGCGCGATGGTTTTTAAGATGTCCACTTCACCAAATACAACAGGCAGTTTTTTGATTTGATCGATGGGCAACTCTATTCTGCCCATGTCCGTACTTTCTGTATTTCGATTGCGGTCAGCCTGAATCACCAAATCTCGGCTATTGTATTCCTCTAAATTAAAATTGATGACATCGTTTTTGATCAATTGCAGAGGCCGAACAATTTCCTGGAAACCAACAAAACTCACTTTGAGTTGATATTCTCCTGCTGGCGCCGTGATGCTGTAATAGCCAAAATTATTGGTTGTTGCGCCATATGGTGTACCTGCCAGGAAAACAACGGCGCCAATCATGGTTTCTCCGGTCCGAGATTCACGTATTTCACCGCTGATGGTATATTTTTCTTGAGCAAATGTAACTGCAGGGGCAAAGGCTATCAGGCAGAACAAAAAGAAATGCATTAAAAATTTCATCGTGTGCAAAAGTAGTAGGTTATTTTTGCTACCGATGAAAAAACAAGGAAACCCGTTTATTGTTTTACAGATTTTGTGTTTTGCTTTTTGTGCCGTTTCAGGAACTGCACAGAATGTCCTGGACGCTTCCTTGGTTAATCGTCCTCCAAAGCTGGATGGTATTTTAGAACCCGAGATTTGGCAGGAAGCAATATCAGCTGCAAATTTTACTGAGCAGTTGCCTGTTCCCGGCGGTCCTGTGCGGCAACCGAGTGAGGTGAAGGTGGTTTATACACAGGAAGCGCTTTACGTTGGTTTCTTTTGTTTTGACAATCAGCCCGATAGTATTTTAAAACAACTTTCAGGAAGGGATGGAGATGGAAATAGCGATTGGTGCGCCATCACTGTTAACTGTTATCAAGATGGTATCAATGGCTTCTCCTTTGCGGTATCTCCTTGGGGTGAGCAATGGGATGGGCGGGTAACAGCAGGTGCCGAGGATCCGGATGTGAGCTGGAATGCAGTTTGGGATTGTAAAGTGAACATCAACGATAAAGGGTGGTGCGCGGAGTTTAAAATTCCTTTTGCTGCCCTTCGTTTTCCGGAGAAGGACGTGCAAGAATGGGATATCAATTTTGCTAGAGAAATCAGAAGACACCGTGAAATTTCACAATGGAATCCAGTTAATCCCAATGGTCCAGGAGAATTGGCACAAATGGGAAAACTTAGAGGTATTAAAGACATCAAGACGCCAAAACGTTTTTTCTTGTTTCCTTATTTGAGTAGTTACTACAACTACTCGGAGGGCAATCCGTCAAGTTTTTCATACAATGGCGGAGTTGATGTTAAGATGGGTTTAAATGATGCTTTTACCTTGGATGCTACGTTGATTCCAGATTTTGGTCAAACCATCAGTGATCAACTCATATTGAACCTTACTCCTTTTGAAATTGAATTTCAAGACAACCGACCCTTCTTTATGGAAGGGACTGAACTGTTCAACAAGTCAGGAATCTTTTATTCTAGACGTGTTGGCGGTACTCCCGTTGGCGCCTATGATTTGTATGGTCAATTGAATGATAGAGATGTTGTGATAGACAATCCCATGCAGAGTCAGTTGTTCAATAGTACAAAAATATCAGGTAGGACCAAAGGCAATACAGGGATAGGTTTGATGAATAGTGTCACAGCGCCTTCCTATGCCACGGTGCGCGATTCAGCAGGAGTTGAGCGTCAAATAGAGACTCAACCCTTATCCAATTACAATGTTTTTGTGATGGATCAGAACTTGAAAAACAATTCATACATCACTTACACCAATACCAATGTAACACGAGCGGGTTCAATATATGATGCCAACGTTTCAGCGTATAATTTTGAATTCAAGGACAAGGCCAATGATTGGTCGATTTATTCATGGGGTGCATCATCATTGCGCAGAGGGGATCAGTATTTTTCAAAGGAAAGACTAAATCAAAAAGGGTTTTCGCATGGCGCAGCGTTATCAAGATTGAGCGGAAATTTGACCGGTTCCGCCGGATACTACATGGAAAGCGATGGTTACAACCCCAATGATCTCGGCTATCTACAGGCCAACAACTCATGGGGCCAATACATCAATTTGGCTTATCGCTTGTTCAAACCATTTGGTCCGTTCAATAAGATGTGGAGTGAGCTGAATGTTGCCCGAGAAAGTTTGTATGCGCCGCGTGCGTTTTCAAGTTTGGAGATTGATTGGGAGCTCGGTCTGAATACTAAGAAGTTCACTACCTACAATGTGTCCATTCACACCGAGCCAGTAAGGGCTTACAATTACTTTGAACCGAGGGTTTGGGGGATGAAGTTTCATGATTTTGCTCACGTAGAAGTTGGGGGCTGGGTTTCTACCGATTACCGAAAGCAATTGGCCATTGATGTGGGTGGGCGTTATGGAATTTATGAAGATGACCAAAGGTCCATTCAGAATTTCAGGTTTTCACCACGTTACCGAATCAATGACCATTGGATGTTGATTTATGTGTACAGCCTACAACAACATTTCGGTGATATTGGTTTCGCTACTTTTCATGACACCAAAGACAACACTCCTGTTTTTGGTCGAAGAGATGCAATATCGCATACTAATGTGCTGACGGCAACTTATGCTGTCAATCCTTTGATGTCATTCAATTGCAGGGTCAGACATTATTGGGGATATTCTCGTTACCATCAGTTTTATGAGTTGGATAGCAACGGTGAATTAACCTCGACCAATTATGTCGGTTGGCAGGATGGTGTATCGTCTTCACGTGCCAACCGAAATTTTAACTCCTTCACGGTTGATTTTTTCTATAAGTGGAACTTTACACCGGGCAGTGAATTGAACTTTGCATGGAAATGGAGTCAAATTGATGAGGTTTCTGAAATTCCGAGTGATTTGCTTCAGGACTTCAAGACGACAGCAGAGATACCCATCAGCGGAAGCGTGAGTTTTAGGCTGGTTTACTTTTTAGATTATCGTATTTTGACAAAGAATCGGGGAGAGGCCATTTCGAAATTTATGTAGACGAGCAACCATTTTGGAGAAAAATGCGTTGTATATTTAGTTGGACGTTTTGCAACGGTTGACATGAAAGAAAAGATGGAGGATATCATCCGAGGTTGTTGTGCTAGGGAGCGCTGGGCACAGGAGCGCTTGTACAAACAATATTCAGGTCTACTCTTTGCCATTTGTTTGCGTTATGCCAAGAACAAAATGGATGCTCAAGATGTCTTACAGGAGGTTTTTGTCAAAATTTACAATCATATTCATACCTATCATTTTGATGGGAGTTTTGAGGGTTGGTTGAGAAGAATTGCGGTGAATACTTCCATTACATTTTACCGCAAGGCTATTAAGAAACATTTAGAGAAAGATATTGATGAAGGTGTTTTTGAGGTGGCCAATGAACATGATGATTGGAGCCAAGAGTTTTCAATGGAAGAGATGAATACCTGCATTCAACAATTGCCGCACGGATACAAAACCATTTTCAATTTGTATGTCATTGAAGGCTACAAGCACAAGGAAATAGCGGAAATGTTGCGTATTGATATCAATACTTCCAAGTCACAACTGTCTCGGGCAAAAGTGCACATTCAAAATGAGTTACAAAAGATGAATAAAATAATGATCGTATGAGCGAAGGAAAATGGAATCATCCCATGTTTGAACAAATAAGAAATGCTGAGGTGGAGGCACCTGAGCACGTCATGCATGCGGCAATCAAGAAGAGCAATAGAAACGGTTTTTTCTATTTTCAATGGCATTCATTCAATGTTTGGTATTTGGCTTTGGGGCTTAGTTCTTTGTTGACACTGGTGTTTTTCAATGGCAACAATGGACAGAGTGGTCAATTCAGATCTGAAGCAAAAGAAACAAGAACAATTGCAACACCTGCCGTGTCTCCAGTTGATGAGAAAATGAAGGTTAGTACCGAGATTCAAGTGATCAATTCACCCGTCGTTGCTTCCAAGAAGAAAAATACACAGGTTAGTGAGGAGTTGAATGCTATTGAACGATCTGTTGCAGCTCATGAAGAAGAGGCTGCACTGCGGAACGATCAAGAACCTTTGAACACCTTATCCGATGCGGAAGTCAATACAAATACAGCTGTTGCAACAAGTCAGGAATTGCAACAAGATTTGAAAAAAGCGGAGCCACTGCCGATTAAGCGTGAACTGCCCAAGAAAGGGCGATCACTCCGAGTTAAGATTGGCGACAACGCTAAGCCATAGACCATTGAAAACAATCCTGATGGTTGTAGGTTTGCTCATTTTTTCCAATGAGCTGTTGTCTTTTGTAACTACCAGTGATACTTTAATTCTAGATGGGCAGCTCATTTATTTGGATCAAGATACACTTTCCGATTCAGATTTGCGTGATCATGCATTTGATTCAGATTATCGAAAGATCAGAAAAAAGGGAATTTGGGGGTTGGAGGCCAATATTGGTTCATCAACCATGTCCAATCAGAATTTGGCTAATCCCACAGGAGAATCTTCATTGTACAGTTTGAGTCCTGATTTTCGAAAAAGGGCATGGGGAAGAAGTGGGTCAATGATGACCTACTATCATTTTCACGATCACTTGGCCTTGCGCACAGGAATAGAGTATAATCAAATTCAATGGAGGTCGATGCACTTGGAGAACACCGATGAGTGGAATGCATTGGATATTTTTGAGACGTCTTTTAATACAACAGGATTGCAAGCCTTTTACAGGGTGTTGGTTGACACTAGTCTTGGGCTGTATGAGTTGGATACCCTTACCGTTCAACCTGAAGTGAACAACCATAAATTTCAATTGATTACCATTCCCGTTATGGCGGCTTTTCATTTGAGTTCGCCCAGCAAGCGATACAGAACGCCCAATGTTTTGATGCTGGAAATGGGGGTGGTATACCGTTATGGGAGGGTTCAAGCTCCTGCCATTACAGCCTTGTCCAATGGGTATGAATTGGTGACGATTCCCCAGGTGAGCACTGTTTGGAATAACTGGAGTATGCGTTCTGCCATAACATGGAAACGGATGCTGAGCAAGAAGGGGCAGAATGCTTTTTTCTTTGTTTCGAGAATTCAAATGGACTGGCCGCCAAGCTCCTTTGATCAGCGCGGATGGTCTTGGAAGTTGCCCAGTTCATATTTAACATTTGGAATTTTATGGGAGAGAGGTAAATCATTACATTCGCTTAACAATTAAACCTATTTCCATGAAGGCAATTTCAATGACAGGTTGTTTTCTGATGATTGCAATGTTTTCCATTGCACAAACCTTTCAATGTGGATTTGAAAATTATCTTTCATTGCCCAATGGTCTGGGTGAATGGTACCGCATAAGCGGAGTTACCAACCCTTCTTCAAATGGTCAAGCTACGCCTGATTATTTTCACATTATGGGAAGTGCTGCCTGTGATTTGCCTGAAACTCCCTATGCCATGATTCAACCAAAGGAAGGTCAGGGATTAATGGGTATCGAAGTTTCTGGTGCAATGGAGGCAACACAAAGAGAATACCTGACCATTGTTTTGGATCAGCCACTGCACGTTGGAAAGAATTATGAGTTTAAAATTTCATGGTCCAATGGAAAGCTAACGCCCATTTCCAATTCAGGATTGGCCATCAATGGAATGGGATTCTTGTTTACAGAGCAAATACCAGCTCAATCAGGTTCTTTTCCTCTTAGCAATGAACCGCAATTTACTTTTTCTAGACCAATTTTTTCCGAGTCTTGGGTAGAAGCCAAAATACAATTTAGAGCAGATGTTGCAGCCAAATTTGTAACCATTGGTCTATTTGGTAGCAATGGCGGTAGGGCATTGAAAACATCTGCCAAAGCCGGTCAGAAAGTGGCTTATTATTTCTTTGATGATGCCCGCATAGAGCCGCTTGCAGACTCGTTGGATTTTTCAGAGCCCAAGATATTTGATGGCATGATCAATCCCATAGAGGCAGTGGGCAAGGACGAGGTGTTTGTCCCCAATTCTTTTTCACCCAATGATGATGGTTTAAATGATGTCTTCTTGTCCAACTCTTTTGAGATTGATGGTTGGAACCTGTCGGTGTTCAATCGATGGGGAAGTCTGGTATTTCAGACCAAGTCTGCCTTGGAAGGATGGGATGGAAAGTTCAATGGGAAGAATGTAGATATGGGTTCGTACTATTGGACGCTCATTTACAAGAATGAGAGTGGTCGCCGCTCTGAGCGACAAGGCTTTGTAAACGTCTTGCGTTAGTGCTTACTTTTGTGCGGTGAACATTTGGCACAAAATTCCTTTAAATCAAGTATTGCCTTCGGCCAAAACCGTTGAAGTTTCCAAAGAGAGATGGGCTGATTTGATGGAGCAAAGAAAATTCTCATCCTCCCAACGAATGCTGTTGTCTGCAACACTATTAGAACAGCATCGACATATTCAATGCCACATCGAGGTTGAGAAGAACATTTCATCACTGAAGCAAAGCAACACTTTCACCGTTACTACCGGGCAGCAAATCGTGACTGCTTTGGGTCCTTGGATGGTATTGTATAAAATAGCAACCACCATTAAACTAGCCAAAGATTTAGCCAAGCAATTCCCCGCACATCATTTTGTTCCTATTTTTTGGATGGCCACAGAAGACCATGATTGGGCTGAAATTGCTGAAATAAAAAAGGGTGAACATCTTCTGCGTTGGGATAACACCGTGGGAGGAGCTGTAGGAAGGTTGTCCTGTGATACAACCGTTGATGCCCTTCGAGAATGGAATGATTTGTATCCTGAATGGATGTTGAATAATGATGTATTCAATGCATACAAGCAGCATGAAACATTGGCAGATGCTGCGCGATGGCTCGTTCAACATATTTTTGGTCACCACGGTTTGGTTGTGGTGGATGGGGACGATGCAGAACTGAAGTCCATGGCTGAGGATTTGTTCAATGCGGAACTCTCAGAACAAAAGCTCTTTCATCTGGCCCAAGAGCACCATTGCGTTCAAGGAGAGATTGAAATAAAACCTTACAATGTTTTTCAATTGACTTCAGGGCAACGTATTCGTGTTCAGACCAAAGAGGAAGCCGAGACTTTGTTATCCGAAAATGACTTTACCTCTTGCAGTCCCAATGTGGCTTTGCGTATTTTTTATCAAGAGACCATACTTCCCAATTTGGCTTACATTGGCGGTCCTTCTGAGCAAAAATATTGGAATCAAGTGGCTCCTTTTTTTGCTGGCCTCAACATTCCACAACCCCTTTTTATACTGAGAGAGCGGGGAGTGGTGGTGCCTGAGAAATGGTGTCGGAAATGGGATGCTTTGCTTTGGAACAAAGACCAATCTCTGCATCCAAAAGAATGTTTCGAATCAGATTTAAGGAATAAATATGGTTCTGCAGAAACGCTCTTTGCGTTGAAAGATAGTATCCTCTCGGCTTATGAATCACATTATTCAATGATATCGTCGGAAGATGCATCTTTGCTGAATGCCGCAAAAGGGGATTGTGTGAAGAGTATCCAAATGGTGGAACAATTGGAGAAGAAAATACAGCGATCGCGCAAAAGAAAGGAGGAAGAAACATTTCAATTTGCACAACGTTGGGAAGAGCATGTCAACCCAAAGAATCATATGGCTGAACGCTGGGATTTTTGGATTTTTGAGTGGCAAAAAAATAAGCATATCGTGGATATGCTTATTGATCAAATGGATTGGGAAGATCCAACTTTTAAAATATGGTCGTACTAATGGGAGTGGTTTTCTATGCCAAATTGAAAACCAACACGTTTCCCTGTTGCACCATTGATTACATGATTCATATTTTGAATATCATCAACGGTTAGTTGTTGTATGGTTTCGTAGGGTGGAATAAATAAATCAAAGTTCAATGTATACAAAATGCTGCTGTCCACAATGCTTTTAAGCGCCGTATAATCCATGGAAGCGTTGATCATATCTTGGTAAAGGAAACCCAACTGGCGCTTGCCTTGTACCATGAAATGTTTTTCTTTGTTGATGAAAATACGACCTATTAAATAGCCCAAATCCTGCTCTCGATTGTATTTGAAAGAGTCTGAAAGAAAGTTGTAAATATTGATGACCCCCACATAACTGTTGGATTCATCATTTTGAAAATAACTGCTTTTCCAAAGTGGATGCGTCTTGTCAAATTGAAAGACATTGGTGTGCATTTGAAATACCAAGATGTCTCCAGCAACTTTGATTTCAGCTTGAAGATCACCTTTGTTTTTGTAATAAAATTCAACACGCTGATCTGTATTGCCAAATTTGGTTTTTATTTCATCGATACTTTCCTGCAAGGCTTTTTTCAAATCTCTGAATGTATCCGTTGTCAATTGATACACGTCTTGCTTAAGTATGCTCTTTTCTTTGATGAGCTGAAGAATGGTCTCTTGTGTATTCATGTTTTTTCGGTTTAATAGGCAATGGCAAAAAGTACCCGTCCTGTGCTGGGCGCGCCTGTTACCATGCATTTTCCATTCTCCATTTTTTGATCCAAGGGAATGCAGCGAATAGTGGCTTTGGTTTCCGTTTTGATTTTCTCTTCGGTTTCGGGAGTGCCATCCCAATGTGCGGAAATAAACCCTCCTTTTTCTTCTAATACTAATTTAAATTCCTCATAGGAATTTACCTCGGTGATATTGTTGTCTCTGAAGGTGCGACACTCTGAAAGCATGGTAACTTGAATGTTTTCCAGCAAATCATGAATGTGATCAGCAGCACCATCAAGGGATATGGACATTTTTTCACCACTGTCTCTTCTCGCTACTTCAATCGTTCCATTGTCCAAATCACGCTGTCCCACCGCAATGCGAACAGGAACCCCCTTCAATTCATACTCAGCAAATTTCCAACCGCTGCGTTTGGTATCATCGTCGTCAAATTTCACTGTACACCCTTTGGCTTTTAAAGCATCAATGGTAGGTTTCATCTGATCATAGATACCTGCAATTTGTTCAACGCCCTTGTAAATAGGCACCACAACCACATGAATGGGTGCCAGTCTTGGTGGCAGTCTCAAACCTTTGTCATCACTGTGTGTCATGATCAAGGCCCCCATCAATCGGGTGGATACACCCCATGAGGTAGCCCAAACATAATCCTGCACGCCTTCTTTGTTGACAAATTTCACATCAAATGCTTTGGCAAAATTTTGTCCTAGAAAATGCGAAGTCCCTGCTTGCAGCGCTTTGCCGTCTTGCATCAAGGCCTCTATGCACATGGTGTCTACAGCTCCTGCAAATCGCTCATTGGCGGTTTTACGCCCCTTGATGACCGGCATGGCCATCCAATTTTCAGCAAAGTCTGCGTAGACATCCAACATTTTTTCTGTTTCTTCAATCGCCTCTTGTGCGGTGGAATGCGCTGTATGTCCTTCCTGCCAGAGGAATTCCGCTGTTCTTAAAAACAATCTCGTGCGCATTTCCCAACGCACCACATTGGCCCATTGGTTAATCAAAATGGGAAGGTCACGGTAGCTCTGTATCCATCCGCGGTAGGTATTCCAAATGATGGTTTCACTTGTTGGTCTAATGATTAACTCTTCATCCAATTTGGCTTTAGGGTCAACCACCACAACACCGTCCTCCGTCTTCAATCGGTAGTGTGTAACCACTGCGCATTCTTTTGCAAATCCCTCTACGTGTGCTGCCTCTTTGCTCAAATAAGACTTGGGAATAAGCAATGGGAAATAGGCGTTTTGGTGCCCTGTTTCTTTGAACTTTTTGTCCAAAGCTTCTTTCATTTTTTCCCAAATCGCATATCCGTATGGTTTGATGACCATGCATCCTTTTACTTCACTGTGTTGTGCTAAATCGGCCATCACAACCAATTCATTGTACCATTTAGAATAATCCTGGGACCGGGGGGTAAGTTTCTCCGCCATTTTTAACCTTCTTTCGTTTTATAGACTTCAAAAGTACACGATATTTTTCATTACTTTTGTTTGTAACCAAAGATGTGTAAAAACACGGACAAAATTGTCCAGTTTTTTTAGCCATCTTGCTACAAAAGTTAATGTGATGATCTCCATGAAAAAAATACAATTCTTGGCTTTATTGGGTTCGATGATTGGATTTTCATCTTGTATTTCAATACAACAAAATTCTCAATCTACCGCTTACGAATTTGATGAGGCCTATTGGCAACCCGGTGAACACTTTGGTGAACCTCAGGAACTTTCTGCTCAGGCTTTGAAAAGCGAGAATGGTGAAGATTTTTACCGCTCAGATAGCCCTAGAAGAAATTCCTACGCTCCTGGCTTGAATGGCGAAAATGAATACAATAGCATGGGAAGCATGGTACCCATGTGGGATCCCATTATGGGATGGCGCTTGGGATATCAGAACAATCAGACGCTTTTGGGATGGGGACTAAACAGTACCATAGGCATCAATCCTTATGGCAGTTATAATCCTTATTATTGGAACGGAACTGGATTCAATAGTTATGGAACTTATCCGGGATATTATTCCAATTATCCGGGTCTGGTTTATTCTCCTTACGGTGGATATTCTCCCTATGGCTTTGGAGGTTATGGATACGGGAACAATGGTTGGGGATATGGCTACAATGGTTTAGGCGGTGGCTGGCACAATCCCTACATCAATAATAACTTTGGTTGGAATAACATTGACAATACACCAACCACTTCGGTAGCCAGACCAAATGGAACAGCTGGGATAGGTAGCACTTATGGTCAAATCAACCGTAAACCCAAGTCGATGTCACCCAGTCAGGCACAACCCCGAAAGAACTTGATGGTAGAAGCGTTGGAAAACGTTTCCAGACAAGCGGTAGGAAGTGGCCCACGAAACAGCGGCGATAAATTGGAAAGGAGACAGGAGAGTTTTCAACGAGCCGGAAAAGTGCTCGAACAAGTTGGGAAGGTTGTTGTTAGCGATATCAATAGTGGTGGATTACAACCATCCTCAGGTGGAGGAAGCCGACCATCAGCACCAAACCATTCTTCGGGAGGTGGAACTAGGCCTGCGCCCTCTACATCGCCAGCGCGCGGCGCTACACCATCTTCGAAACCCAGTAGCACCTCTCCCAAGCGTCCATGAGAAGTCTGTCCATCATTGGTTTATTATTCAGTTGTTTTATTGTACAACCAGTATTGTCTCAATCTTCATTGGATGTTTTTCGTTTGATTGATGACCATCCTTTTATTTCTGCCCGTTCCTATGGAATGGGAGGAGCTTATGGTGCAGTGGGTGCTGATCCCAGCGCGGCGTTTTCTAATCCTGCAGGTATGGCTGTTTATCGCTCTGGTGTGATAGACATGGGCGCGCGCCTAATGCTTGATTTTAATACCGGAAATTGGGAAGGTCAGAAGCAAACCACAGGCAATGTCCAATTACCCATTGATCATTTTACCTATGTCAGGAATTACAACTCCAAATCAAGGGATTGGCGCTACTTCAACGGGGCTTTTTCATTTGGTAATGTTGATTTCTACAAACGTGATATCGCCATTGATTTTGAGACCAAGGGCAAGAGTTTGTTGGATGCAATGGCCATTGGTGTGAATGGAATACATGGCGATTCATTGTTGTCTTATTACCCTTTCGATGCTGGCCTAGCTTGGTATACTTATGGTATTGATACTTTGCCAGGAAGAGTCGATACATTTTACGCCAACTATGGTGGGGCTGCTACAAGAGTGGTCCAGAAAAGAAGCATTTCTGAAGTTGGAAAAAAATGGGATTTGAATTACACTTTTTCGGGGAATTTTCGGGATCAACTTTTTATCGGTGGTACTGTAGCCTTGCGCAACATGAGTTTCACCCAAGAAATGAGTCATCAGGAAGAATACCCTGATCAAGGAAACGATATGAAGAGCATGATTTATGATCAAAATCTAGACATCAGTGCTTCTGCTTTTCAATTGCGTTTGGGTTTGATATACATGCCTGAGTTGTTTCCTTGGCTTCGATTGGGAGCTGCATTCCATAGCCGATCCAATTATTTGGTCAGAGATCAATTCTCTTCATCCATGATCACTTCGTTCACCAACAATGAGTACAGCGCCACTTCTCCCATCAATGAAATAGAGTACCTCATCAATACCCCGCAACGTTTTCAATTCAATTCCGCTGTCAATATAAAAGACAAAGGCATTTGGACATTGGATGTTGAAACGGTGAATTTTAGTAAAGGTCGAATCAGTCCCTATGAAAGTGGAGGGTATGCTTATGGAACCGAAAATGCTTCTGTGAGGAATGAAGGCTATTCTTCAGCCATCATCAAGTCGGGAATGGAGTTTAGGTTGAATGAAAATTTCAGGGCCCGATTTGGAGGGATGTACCAAACCCGCCCTTATGCAGATGCCTCTTCAAAGACCATGGGAAATGTGGGCATGGGATACAGAAGTCCAAATTTTTTCTTTGAATTGGGAGCGGGTATGCTTTTCCAATCTATGCCTTATACTTTGTATGATTTACCTGCTGATCCTGTTGCGGGTTTAACATCGATGTCAAGAGCATCGGTGAGTGCGCAGCAATTCATTTTACAATTTTCAATTGGTTGGAGAATCTCAGAGCCCGTTGATAAAAAAGACGAATACGAGGAATACAATATACCACCGCCCGTGCCAGTAGATCCTTTTTAAGGATTACAGTTGGTGTCCCATTTGATCGCGCTTGACATCTAGGTATTGCGCATTGTGAGGGTTGCGGTTGTTGGGGGAGGGAATAACACTGGCAACATCAAATCCCATGTTTTTCAGAGCTTCTATCTTGTCGGGATTGTTGGTGATGAGGTGAAAAGCAGTGATGTTCAGTTCTGACAAAATTTCTTTGACCAAGTTGTAATCTCGCGCATCAGCAGGATGCCCCAAAGCCAAGTTGGCCGATACCGTATCATGTCCCAGATCTTGCAGGGCATAGGCCTTGATTTTCTCGTTCAAGCCAATTCCACGACCTTCTTGTCGCAAATACAAAATCGCACCGCCATGTTCTTGAATGTACCGCTGTGCATGTTGCAATTGATGACCACAGTCGCAACGCAATGAGCCCAAAGCATCCCCAGTGAGACATTCAGAGTGAATGCGAATCGTGGGAATGTCTTTCCAGTTTTTGTTCAATAATACAACATGGGGATGGAAGTCATCTCCATTGGGAAAACTGATGAGGGTGAATTCCCCAAAGGCTGTTGGCAGTTGTGCAGTAATTCTTTGCGACATGCGGGCGCAAAGATAGAATCAATTAGTTTTTAATGCGAATATTGTTTTGTTCTTTGACAAAAACAACCACCAATGCCGCACAAAGCATGAATATTCCACCCAAGACAATGGCCATAATAGCGTGTCCATCAAAAAGGTATTTCACCATGGGGCCGCCCAATATTCCGTTCACAATTTGCGGTAGGGTAATGAAGAAATTGAAGATGCCCATGTATACCCCCATTTTCCCAGCTGGAATGGACCCCGCCAATATCGCATAGGGCATGGCCAGGATGGAAGCCCATGCCATACCAATGCCAATCATCGGAAGGATGAGCATGGTTTTATCATGAATAAAGAAAATGCTAATGAGTCCAATTCCTCCAGCAAAAAGCGAGAGTGCATGCGTTCCTTTTCTGCCCAATTTTGTGGCTATGCGGGGCAGCATCAAGGCATAAATGGCACTAACCCCATTGTAAATACCAAACAATATACCCACCCAATCGCCAGCATCCTTGGCGGCTTGTTCAGCGGCAGCTCCGATGGGATGTCCATCAGCGTCGACGGGAATTTGAAAAACGTGTTCTACCAATGCTGGAGTCGTAAAGACCCACATGGTGAATAAAGCGAACCAAGTAAAGAACTGCACCAAGCCCAATTGACGCATGGTAGCGGGCATATTCAGAAAGTCCTTGACGATTTGACCAAAGCCCAACTTCTCTTCTTCCATTTTGCCATGAATCGCCTCGTACTCTTGGGGAGGATACTCTTTGGTCTTCCATATGGTGATGAGGATTGTGGTAATAAATACCAATGCTCCGATGTAGAATGAGTAAATGATATTGTCACCAATTCCTCCATTTGCACCCTCATTGGACACTCCAAACCAATTGGTCAACATCCAGGGCAACCATGATCCAACAACCGCTCCGATACCAATGAGGAAGGTTTGAATGGTAAATCCATAGGTGCGCTGGTGATCAGGAAGATTGTCGGCCACCAATGCGCGGAAAGGTTCCATGGCGACATTGATGCTCGCATCCATCAACATCAATACACCCGCACCAATCATCAAAGCCGATTTTGCGGTGAACCAAGCGCCACTATTGGGCAGCAATATCAAAGCTAGACAGCAGATCAACGTACCGGCAAGGAAGTAAGGTTTTCTTCTGCCCAAGCGGTTCCAAGTTCTGTCGCTGTAATAACCGATAATGGGTTGAACAATCATTCCCGTGAGCGGCGCCACCAACCAAAACCATGAAAGCTCATGCACATCAGCACCATATTCTTGAAGAATGCGCGATGCGTTTCCGTTCTGCAAGGCAAAGCCCATTTGAATACCGAGAAATCCGAAGCTCATGTTCCAGATTTCCCAGAAGCCCAATTTTTTCATTTCCATGCGTGCAAGATAATCAAAAGTGTATTTTGTACACAGCAGTGAATGAAATCAAAATCGATTCTTATTCTTCCTTCTTGTATCCTTCGTAATAATAGGATTGTTCGATTCCTTTGAAGATGATTTCGCGGTTATTTACCTCAGGCGTAACATGCTTTTGCAATAGCGTTCGCAATTCCAAATCATTGATGGGACTGCGCTCCATGGCTTGCAAGTAGAGGTGCTTGTCAATGTTCTGCCATTGTATAACGACACCCAATTGTTTTTTCAAGATGAGGTCCAGCCATATCCGCATGCTGCGACCATTCCCTTCCAAAAAAGGATGGGCGATGTTCATTTCGACATACTTGGCGATGATGGCATCAAAGTCATTCTCGGGCATGGACTCAATTTTATCCAGTGCTTCATTCAAGTACAATGCAGTTGCAAATCGAAAACTTCCTTTTGAAATATTTTGTGTTCTTATTTGGCCAGCGAAGGGAAATAGTCCTTCAAAAAGATGGTGATGGATTTGAAGCAATCCCTTGGTTGTTCCTGCTTCAATGCGATCGATGGCACCACTTTCAAAAAGGTGAAATGCCTTCAGAATACTTTGCGCATCGATGTTGTTCATCTACTTCTATTTGAGTTCTTCAATGGTTGTGTCAAACGACTACCGGCTCCAATTGCTTCAAATGTTGCTCTACTTGGTACTGATTGAAATTGCTCCAATGTGGGGCCTCTGTCATGGGGCCTCCCAAAAGCGAATCCATAATTTGATTGTCATTTTGGTAACGGGCATGGAGTTCTTTCAAAATGGAAAAGAAGAAGGCATCCATTCGCTGACCGGAGGTTGCGTCAACGGTAAGGTGCTCCAAATGGAAAACTTGTAAGAACTCCTTTTGTTCCTCTGCAGTGATTTCGGTTAAATGTCCATCTTTAAGGGATCGGAAAACGATGTTATTCCAGTGAATGCTGTCTGTGCACCATGGCACTGAATCAATTTGCAAAGCATGCTCACAGATTAACACGATGGCATTTAGAACAGCAGGTAAATGTCCCGCGGGGAATTCATCAAAGCTGCGGAACTCAAATCCACTTTGATACAACTTCTCGCGGTTAAAGTCCAATCCCAGGTCGGTCAACAACTCATAAGATAAGGCATTCTCAATTTGATCGCGCCACCAGATGTTGTCTTCTTTGTCAAATTTTAAAATCTTTCTAAAATCCTCAACAGGGTAGGTGAGGATTTTTCCCTTGGCCATGCTTTCGTGATAAGTGCCCACTCCGGTATAGCGAGACATGGCGTTGCGCATGGACCCACAAGCAAATTGGTCTTGCAATCCATGTTTTTTGCTAATCACCCCCATGATATCGGGACTGCCTAAGGTGCTGATGAAGAGCGGCTCAAACCACTGCAGCAAATAAATGGCATTGCCGTGCACCTTGTCAAATTGCGCATGGTCCACAATGCGGCTGTCTGATGTAAGGGTAGGCAGTGTAAAGTGAAAGTGAAACGTTCCATTGTTAAATAAGACCAAATTCTTTTGGTTGGTCATGAACATGTTGATGCCAACATTGTAATCGGTGAAATGCAAGTGGCTCTGAATGACTTTTGTTTCATTCAATTTATCCAAGAAAACTTTTTTGGTGGCTTGCAATTCACGAACGGTATCTTCAACTGTGCGGTTCTCGAAATATTTGGTCACAAACTCAATGGTATCTCCATCAAAAATAATGGGTCCATTGGGGTTGTTCTTTTGGGTCAATAAACTTTGTATAGCATGGGGCTGTTGCTCCAGGAAGGTTTCCAAGATGGACTTTCCGGAATAGTCTGGATTTTCCAAATTGGGGGTTTTGGAAAGCAAGGTCTTGTGCTCATAGTGCACATCCATTTTATCCAAGGAATGACTGTTGATCATTCTGCTGACGCGGTACTTTTTATCTGGATCAAAAGCAGCGGCCAATAAAATATCCAAAGTGCCTTCTTTGTAGCAATTCAAATAGTTTATGCTGTATCGCTCACGGCCCATTTCTTCACGGATGAATCGGCCATCTACGATAAGCCAGTCTTCCATTTGGAAATAGGTTTCATTCTCTAACCCAATGCCCCAGAAGTGTTTTATAATCGGGTTATTTGTCATGTGTGTCGTTGTGTGTTGGTCGATTTGGTATGGTTTGAAAAGTCCTCAAGCATGATAATACACGACATACCTTTGATAGCGTTCGTGGTTCCACCAGTCCTTCCTTTTCTTAGCAAAATAATTGTAGTTCACTTTTCCTGCTTGTGATTGAAGCGGATAGACAACTACACCGTTTTCGCGGTAAGCTTGTTTTTGTTTGGTTTCAGGTACGATAGGGACAATGTGCCCGGACAATCCAAAGGTGACGCGCTTGGCGCAGATAATTCCCACGCCGCCTTCCTCGTTGACTTTGCGTTGAGCCTCGTCGAAGCTGGTCATCCGTTGCCATCCGAAACTAATTCCCCACGTTAACAGCCAATCGTGAAGGGCATTGGAATAGATGTGTCCTACAGTATCGTACATGATGGGCTTTACTTCTTCACCGTTCAAAACCCTTTTTAAAGAGTCCTCCGTCCACCAAACCGTTGGTAAATATACTTTAGAAAAATGACAATAGTCAAATGAATATACGTTGCAATAAGTATCTTCCGGAGTCTTCTGATAGCGCAAGTTGTGACTTACGTCCAATTGGGCAATGATGGCATGCAGACTTTTCTTTTTGGATTCCACATCGGTCAAATCCCGATAAACCATCCCTGTATCGGCCAAAGGATGGTGTTTCAACAACTGCGAGTCCAACCTTGAATCGGGGTGGGGAGGAAGAATGGCCGGCTTAATGCGGGTATCTACCGTCTTGATTTCTTGCACTGGAGCCAGATGTCTCACTTGATCGTCCTTATTCATTGTAAAGATTTTGAACGAAAATAGAACGATTGCCCTTCAGGTGCATTTGAAAAAACAAAAGGTAATCGGTAGTCATTTGTTCAAATCTTTCGTTTCATCCCCAAAAGAAATGGTTTAATTTCGCAATCTAATGAATCGCATTAGTCAACCTGCTGTCCTTGTCCTTGCTGACGGCACTGTTTTTCAAGGAAAATCTTGTGGATACGTTGGAGTAACAACGGGAGAAATAGCTTTCAATACGGCCATGACCGGCTACCAAGAGGTGTTTACCGATCCTTCTTATTTCGGTCAAGTGCTCATTATGGCCACCGCCCACATTGGGAACTATGGGGTGCACCAGGACGAGATTGAGAGTGAATCTTGCAAGGTTGCAGGGGTTATCATCAAGAAGTTTTCAGATGTCGCCAGTCGCATAGGTCCTATCGGAACATTACAGGATTATTTGGTTCGCGATAAGGTGGTAGGTATTTCTGATATTGATACCCGCGCTTTGGTTCGCCACATCCGCAAGGCAGGTGCCATGAACTGCATCATCAGCTCGGACGAAAGCAAGAGTATCGAAGAACTGAAAGCCCAATTGGCGCAAGTGCCGTCCATGGATGGCTTGTCGCTTTCGCAGGAGGTGTGTTGTAAGGAAGCTTTTTTTGAGGGCGATGAGAACAGCGCGATTCGTGTAGCGGTGATAGATTTTGGCATCAAGAAAAATATCGTTCGATGTTTGACAGAACGCGGTGCGTATTGCAAGGTTTTTCCGATGCACACCACCGCAGCTGAAGTGTTGTCCTGGAAGCCAACGGGCATTATGTACAGCAATGGTCCTGGCGACCCATCGGTGATGCATTCGAGCATTCAATTGGTGAAAGAGTTGATTGATTCCAGCGTGCCAGGATTTGGCATTTGTTTGGGACATCAGATCATCGGATTGAGTCAGGGGTTGAAGACTGAGAAGATGTTCAATGGACACCGCGGTATCAACCATCCGATTAAGAATTTAAAAACGGGAAAGGCTGAAATAACCAGCCAGAATCACGGCTTTGTGATTTCAAAGGAGTCCATTGCCTCTCAAGACAATGTAGAGGTAACGCACATACATTTGAATGACGACACCATCGCGGGCATTGCCTTAAAGAACAAAAATGTATTTAGCGTACAATACCATCCTGAAGCCAGCGCCGGCCCGCATGATTCGAGGTATTTGTTTGATCAGTTTGTTGAGGGGATGAAGGGATGAGGAGATGAAGGGATGAGGAGATGAAGGGATGAAAGGATGTTGTGATCGATTATGCCGCTTTTTCGAAAACTCTGCGCCCTTTGCGTAATCTCGGCGGGCTTTGCGTTAAGATATATTTATTTGAAAATCGGGAGTAAAGTGGTAAACGATGTTTTTCTTTAGCGCAAAGGACGCGCCAAGCGCGCAAGAGACCTTTTATTTTTCAGAGCGGCTAAATAATTTAATAATGTATATACATAACATTGAATAAAAGTAGATTATATTTGAAGACAACCAAAACACATGAAAAAAGCATTTCTCTTTTTAGGAATCTCTGTCCTGTTGTTTTCCACTAGCGCAGTAGCGCAAAACCTTCCAGCTTACCTCCCCTCCAACGGCCTAGTCGGCTGGTGGCCATTTAACGGCAATGCCAATGACGAGAGTGGGAATGGGAATGACGGAACGGTGAATGGAGCGACTTTAGTGAGTGATAGGGATGGGAATTCAAGTGGCGCATATAGTTTTGATGGAGTTGATGATTTTATTGAGGCGAATAGAGTTAACAGCCAGAATCATACACTCTCATTATGGTACAAGGTAGATGCGGTAACCCCTTCTTTACCTTTAGTAGATGCTTTTGATTCATACTTTGATTTTTTTATCGAGTCTAATGTGATTAAATATGCCAGTTTTTTTGATGTTAATGCATATTATAACATAGCTTTTGACTTGATTCCAATTGCTGCGAATTGGGTACATTTAGTCTTGATTATTTCTGGAGATTCAGTAAACATTTATCAGAATGGAGTGGTTTCACAATCTATGTCAATAGAACCTTTGCCATCCTCTATTGGTAGTTTCTTTTTTGGAGCTAGTTTTACAGGAACAGATCAGTACTTGAATGGCTCGTTAGACGACATCGCCATTTACAACCGCGCCCTCACCCAAGAAGAAATCACCGCTTTGTACACGGGAACGCCTGTCAATGGCGGCGGAAGCACTAGCAGTGCCAATCCTGTTCCTCCTGGAATTCCTTATCAGGCGGTTGTAAGAAATGCCAACGGACAGGTAGCGGCCAATACAGCCGTGACAACGCGTTTTACTTTGCACCAAACAACAGCAGACGGCGCAGTGGAGTACCAAGAAACCCACGCCCTCACCACCAATGCGCAAGGATTGATGTCCACCGTCTTGGGACAGGGCACCGCAGTACAAAACACCTTTGCTGTTATCAACTGGGCCAACACCAACAAGTTCATGCAGGTAGAGGTGGATCTCGGCAACGGCTATGTGGATTTGGGAACGCAACAGCTGATGTCCGTACCGTATGCGATGTATGCCGCCAATGCGCCGGCCGGTCCTCAGGGTCCGCAAGGTCCTCAGGGTCCTGCGGGGGCGGATGGTGTCGCGGGAGCAACAGGAGCGATAGGACCGCAGGGGCCGATTGGATTAACAGGTGCAACAGGAGCAACGGGACCACAAGGTCCGATTGGATTAACCGGGCCAGCGGGAGCTACAGGAGCAACAGGACCGCAGGGACCAATTGGATTAACTGGACCTGCAGGAGCAACAGGAGCGACGGGACCTCAAGGATCAATAGGATTGACAGGACCTGCAGGGGCAACGGGAGCGACAGGACCGCAGGGACCAATTGGATTAACTGGACCTGTAGGTGCAACAGGAGCAACGGGGCCACAAGGTCCGATAGGGTTGACGGGGCCAGCGGGAGCTAATGGGCTAAGTGCATATCAAATTTGGTTAAATGAAGGGAATACAGGGACAGAGACACAATTTTTAAGTCAGTTGTCTGGACAAGGCGCCTCCAGTCATGGAAGTGCGAATTTTAATAGTTCAGGGAATTTTATTGTGCCAAATAACGTTCATTCAATAGAAATTAATATTGCGGGAAGTGTCGGAGGTAATGGTGGAACAGCTTATAGCTATTCGAATCAGACATTTGGCGGTGGTTCTGGTGGCTCATTTGGTTTTTCAAGACTGATTATTTCTGTTAATCCTCAGGATACAATATCATTTATAATTGGCAACAACGGAATTAATGGAAATAATTGTTGCTATGCTCCATGTCTACCTGATTTCGGCGGCCCTCCAGCTTGCGCAGGTAGCGCAGGTACTCAAGGTCAAACAACGCAATTGACTATTAATAATCAGCTTCTTTTACAAGTTTACGGCGGATCCGGAGGGGGAGGAGGAGGTTGGACAGGGAATAACAATTATGGAGGCGTTGCCGGAACCGCAGGATTTGTAGAGTATGATTCAAATTTAATTTCATCGGGTGCTATTCTTTTGCAAGGAAATATCTGGAATATATCTCAAGGCACAATTTTAATTCGATATTAAAATTCAGATGTTTTAAAAGTAACTCTATTAGTTTCTTCATTTTAACCAACAAAAAGCATCTAAGATTATTGAATGCAAAAAAAATACAAGTTTATACTCCCTCATTGAAATCGGTATCAATTAGAAAAATTTAAAATATAGTGATATTAAAGAAGGGATATATGAAATACAGATTCCACTTCAATTTTCCAACTGTTAATGAGGTTAGTAAAACCAAATTTGTCATCCACAGCTGCGTATGTGGTTGCAGAAAAATCAAAACCAATCGCAATGGATTTTGGACAGAGTGTTTTGATAATTATGCTGATGCGCGAAATAGTTTAAGAAAATTGATAGAGAAGTTTCGAGATTTTGATTTTGAGATTGCTCCTTGCAAGGGAATTGGGTTATAATGCGGATGCTCGAAAATTGATAAATCAGTGAATCAGAATTTTATTCATTTTTAAATATCTTCTCATTTTCATTTTTTTCTTCTTCAGTTTTCACAAGCTCTTTGGAGTGATTTCTTATTTTATAGAGGGCGTTTATTGAATATAATTCCTTGGATGATGAGAAAATATGAATTGGGTTAGAATACAAAGAATACTTTGCGCCCTTTGCGCAATCTCAGCGGGCTTTGCGTTAAAAATATTCATAAAAATCTTAAGCCAAAGCGGTGAAAGATTTTTTCTTTATCGCAGAGGACCCAGAGGACGCGCAAAGGGCGTGGAGGGAGTTGGTTTTTTTATCAATGCAAAAAATGATATTTGATACGGAAGACTACTTTGTTTTTTTAACCAATTTCATTTAATTTTGTCATGTTATACCGTCGGTCCCTGAGCAATCAAACTGGCGGTTTTTTGTTTTGGGATACAGGTCGTATTGCAATACGTCCCTACAAAACGCCTTCCTGAATTTTAATTAGGTTCCTTATTCCTAACGGATGATATGTGTGAGGTAACAGAGGCAGTGTATCTTTGAGAAAAGCCAATGATGCAATGGTTTTTCATTGACGCAAAATTACAGGGTGCTTTTTACATTAACAAGATTCATATAAGCCCCATATGACTGCCAAGCATGACTATTTATTACAACACCTATTCACAATTTAATCAGATTGTATCTGTAGCCTTCGTTGCGTTTTATTGTTTCGTTTTGTGTTAGGTTAAAATGCATATTATGCCTCATTGTCTTTTATGCCACCTTATGTGTTTCTTGACTCTTGGAACAGCGCTTATTTGCTTTGCACCATGGAACAACATTATCCAGTGCATTACCGATCAGGTGAAACCCATCAATTCTGGTTTGTGAGCGTAGGGAGGAGGAATGTAATTAAGTGTGTACAATTGGACTTATTAGAAGTGAATCCTGATGTTTATAATCTTTGTTTGTATGACGTAGATGAAGATTCAGGGGAACTTTCAGATTCATTGGTGTCCAATAATGGTGATCTTCCGAAACTGTTTTCCACTATAGCAGTTTGCTTGAAGTCCTTTTTTTACAATTATTCATTTGCATCCATCTCCTTTCAGGGAAACACGGTCTCCCGAAATCGCCTTTACCGAATGTGGATTTCTAATTTCAAACCTTATTGGCAAGATGAATTTGATATCGAAGTACAAGAGAATAATGGCAATGAGTTTGTTTTTATCATTAAAAAAAAGTAAGTTTGTGTGTATGAAATGTTCAAAAGACAATAAGATAATTTCCGATCAAAAACTCAGAGAAATCATGGAAAAAACACCCATGGTGCGATCAGCTAAGACAGAAAAGATAATGGAGGATTTGCCAGCTTTTATGGAGTTGATCAACGATAAGAGTAAATGGAGGAAATTGTAATCATCCCTTCATCCCCTCATTCCCTCATCCCTTCAAATCCCTCATCCCTTTTTCCCTATCTTCGCCTTATGAACGGCGTACAACTGCATTTTCTTTTCAATCACGTGCCCATGTTTTTGGCATTGTTTGCATTGATCCTTTGGGTAGCGAATATTTTCCAACCCAACAAAACCTTGAAAAATTTGGCTATCCTATTCATGGTGGTGATGGGATTGATGAGCTTGGCCGCCATGGCCACGGGCGAAGAAGCCGAAGAAGTAATGGAACAATGGGGCATGAGCCACAGAGCCATCCACGAGCATGAAGAACTGGCTGAAGTGGCCCATTTCAGTGCATTGGGCATGGCCGCATTGGCCTTGGTGGTTTTCTTCATCGAAAGAAAAAAAGGAAAAGCCATTTCTGCATTTCCTTGGATTGCCATGATTGGTCTCTTGGGTGTGTTGATCACCATGTCCATCGCCGCGCATGAAGGCGGAAAATTGAGTCACCCCGAGTTGTATCAAACACCACCAGCAGGATTGGAAAATGGTGGTGAAGAATCCCATGAGTCAGAAGAACATTGATGCCCCGCATCCCGCTGTTATCTAGCCCGGTTTGGATTGGTTTGCGCCATTCCATCTTTGATTGTTGATAAACTATCCTCGGGTAGTAGGGTTTGCTTTTATCCCATCTTATATTTGCTCCAATTAGAATACTAACGACATGAATATTATAGTTAACAGCTCGATCCTGCACAAGTCATTGCAATTGTTGGGAGGTGTATTGAACAGCAACAACTCATTGCCCATCTTGGACAATTTTTTGTTTGAAATTCGTCCCCAAACATTGACGGTGAGCGCATCCGATTTGGAAACCGCCATCACAGTTACCTTGGATGGCATTGATACCAAAGGAGAAGGTGTATTGTGTGTGCCCGCCAAGCTGTTGATGGATATTTTGAAATCGATTCCAGAGCATCCTTTGAATTTCACCATCGATTCTAAAACCTATGGCATTGAAATTTCATCGGATTTCGGAAAGTATAAATTGACCGGTGTCAATGGTGATGATTTCCCCAAAGCACCTGCCATGGACAGCGACAAGTCGTTCAAAGTGCCCGGTGACGTGATGTCCCGTGCCATCAACAAGACTTTGTTTGCTGCAGGAAACGATGACATGCGCCCAGTGATGAGCGGTGTTTATTTTGAAGTACACGAGAATGAAACGCGTTTTGTGGCCACTGATGCGCACAAGTTGGTTCGTTATACCAGAACCGATGCGGGTGGAGATGCAGCAACCTTTATCGTACCGAGAAAGCCTTTGAATTTGATGAAGGGCATTTTGGGTTCAGTGAAGTCTGATGTCAGTGTTGCTTACTCAGACAACAACGCTCAATTTACATTTGACAATGTTTCTTTGATGTGCCGTTTGATTGAGGGCAAGTACCCCAATTACGAGGCGGTTATTCCAAAAGAGAATCCATTCAAGTTGACCATCGATCGTGCGGACTTATTGCAGTCCATTCGTCGTGTGAGCATCTTTGCCAATAAGACAACTCATCAGGTTCGTTTGAAAATGGGCGGCAGTGAGTTGCACATTTCAGCGGAGGATTTGGATTATAGCAATGAGGCCAATGAGCGTTTGACTTGCACCTACGTCGGTGATGATATGGAGATTGGATTCAATAGCCGTTTCTTGGCGGAGATGTTGAGCAATTTGGATTGCGACAATGTGACCATGGAAATGAGCGCACCCAATCGTGCGGGTATCATGCGTCCGTTGGAGTTGGTGGATGAGAGCGAGGACATTTTGATGTTGGTTATGCCGGTGATGTTGAACAGCTAATGAAGGCCAGTAGACTTCGATCTGCATCGGAAATCATTCCGAATACCCATTTAATAATCAATTCCGACTCCTCTGTATATCATCTGGGGGTGACGGGCGACCAAGTAGCCGATGACATTTGGATTGTCGGTGACCCAGAGCGTGTTCCTAAAATCTCAAAGTACTTTGATTGTATTCAAGTACAACTGCACCGCAGGGAGTATGTTTTGCATACCGGTTTATTGAAAGGCAAACCATTGACCGTGGTTTCATCAGGAATTGGCGTAGACAACATCGATATTCTGATCAATGAGTTGGATGGCGCTGTTAACGTGGATCCCAATACCCGTCAAATTCGAACAACATTGCGTCGCCTTCGCTTTTTGCGTTTGGGAACATCAGGCACCATACTTCCAGAGATTCCAATTCACACAATAGTAGCCGCGCGTTATTCCTTTGCCCATGATGGCGTTCCATTGAGCTATGAGGCCGAGATGGAAGGCAAAGAAAAGGAGTTGCTGACAGCGTTGAAACAAAGGGTGTTGACTTTTGATACCACTTACGTTGCCCAATCGAGCGAGGAGTTGTTGCAGCGATACCCCATTTTTGATTTACAAGGCATTACCTACACAGCCAATGGGTTTTATGGCCCGCAGGGTAGGTCGGTCCGTCTGCATTCCAAGAACGAAGATTGGACGCACATGCAGAGATTTGAATGGGAAGGGATGGGGATAACCAATATTGAAATGGAATCGTCAGGCATGTATGCATTGGCCAGTATGTTGGGGCATCAGGCATTGACCTGTTGCGTGCTGTTGGCCAATCGAGCCACCCAAGAATTTACAGACACACCAGAGCAGGCCGTTGAGGACTTGATCCAAAAGGCCATCGCTGCCTTTTAAAAAATTGGTGTGAATAACAAATTGTTTTCTTAAAATTCTCCCATCTTCTTCCCGTTAGTTTTGAAATACCAAAACGAGCAATATGCAGGGAGAAGTAAGTGCATTGATACAGTTGATAGAAGATCCGGATGAGGAGATATTTGCACAAGTGCGGACGGAGCTCACCCGATACGGGGAAGCATTGATTCCTCAGCTCGAGCATTATTGGGAGTACAATGTTTATGGTCCGTTGTTCAATAAGCGCATTGAGTCGCTCATATTGGAGTTGAATCACAAAGCTGTTTACAAACGTTTGCGTGAATGGAAAGAAAGTCCTGAACAGGATTTGCTGGAGGCGATGTTGATTTTGAATCGGGTGAATCATCCATCAGTAAGAGAGGAGGAATTGAAGGCGCAAGTTTTGAAGATGAGGCAGGACATTTGGTTGGAGTTGAATGATTTTTTAACTGCTATAGAAGCCGTTAATGTTTTCAATACAATTCTTTTTAAAGTTTATGCCTTGGAAGGTGTCACACACGTCAGTCAAGGGCACAATACATTGGGGGAGCTTCTGAATACACGCAGAGGAGAGCCATTGATTGTTGGAGCCTTGTATTCATGGTTGGCGGAGAGTTTGGAGATTAACATGCGCGCCATCAATGTTCCAGGCGATTGTTTGTTGGCTTATCAGGAAGATGATTTGGAAGGAGATATCGAGACATTGTTTTATGTTCATCCCCATCAGCATGGGGCCATATTGTCAAGAGAGGATATCATTGATTTGTTGCATGAGAAGCAATATCCTTTGGATGAAAGGTTCTTTCACAACTGCACCAAGGAAGAGTGGGTAGGGCGAATGATCAATTTGTTAATCAATCAGTCCATTGCTTTAAAAGACAACAACAAAGTGAGTGAATTGCGCGCGTTGCAGTCGCTTATGATGGAATAATCAGCAGGCAAAAAACTGCGAACCTGCCCAAAGAATGAGCAGGGTGGAAATGGTTCCTTTGATGACAAAGAACCAGAAAGTGGTCCATCCCAATTTCTTGATCCAGGGGGGAGTTTCTTTTTTTTTCAATTTTTTTTTGCCTTGTAAATCCTTTACAATGGTGTAAAGTTAGTTTGTATCGTTAAACAAAACATTGTTGCGATATGAATAACTTATCAGAAGTAAAAAGGTACATAGACACCTTCTCTCGTCCAGATGGGTACAACCATTATGCTTGGGACGTAACCAAACGATTGGCCATGGAAGTTTGGGAAAGTTATTTGGAGAATAGGTCGTTTAATCGATCCTTGAATTATCTGTGTCAAGAGTTCTATCAGATGATTCAGGATCCTGGCAATGGCGAGTACATTGTTCCCAAGTCGCGGATACGCGGCATCAACTAAATGAAGCGTTAGAGAACACTCCTCGTCTGGGTCACTTGTTTTCGGTTTGAGTACCTAAGATGGGGGGTGTTACTTTTTTTCATTCTGGGCGCTTCTATCATATTTCGTTTATCACGCTGCAATTTTTGATTGCATTTCTTTTGTCTGTTGTGGTCAATTTCACAATGAAAAATGGATTAAGAGAAATGTGTGATAGGCTCTGCCAAGCAATGGGAATTAACAATTAAACAACAGAATTATTATATTTGTTATGCCTACGGTGTTATTTGTATTTGGTTGGAGATTCTTTTTTTATTCCAATGAAGGAACAGAACCCATTCACATCCATGCGGAATAAGGAGACATGGAATGTAAATATTGGATTTTGGTGGATGAAGTAGAAATTAAAGAAGCGTTCTCCCACAATCTTACACCAACGGCGCAAAGGGAAGTGAAAAAAATAATATATCAGCATTTCGATATTATTGTTTTGGCTTGGAATGAACATTTTAAAAAGTAAGGGCATGTTGGCAACGCACAAAATTCAGGACGTGACCTTTGAGAGCGACATGCTTAGTTTGAGGGTTGACGGTAGATTAATCAAGATTTTGCTCGATAAGATTTCACCTCGATTAAAGTCGGCTGATGAAGAGCAACGAAATTTTTACAAGATTTCTCCTTCCGGTTATGGCATTCACTGGCCTCTTATTGACGAAGACCTTTCTGTTGAGGCGTTGCTCAGACAATCTGAGATTTGACCATCATCTTGGGCTGTGATCGATTGGTGTCAACACGGAGACTTGAAAATAGTGAACGCAGAAAAATGGAACAAAATGGCTGCTTATGAAAGAAGATGAAAGTTTAGAACGGTTTTCGGCCGAATGGATGATCGATCAAATTGAGCGCTGCAAACCCATGAAGTGGAAAGCGCTTATTGACTTTAAGCGCTACAAAGGCACGCCCATCATCATCAAGGAAGGGGATGAAATATTGGAGCTAACCCCTGACGAATTTCAAGAAAGGGTGGATCGTTACCTAGCGGAGCAGGGCCGAGATCCATCTTATTATTATTGAGAATAAAAATATCAACATTGGAAAACTTTTTTCCATGTGCGCGAAGGACAAAGCTAATTTTGTGAGAATGTCTTTCTTGAACGAACTCAACGACGCCCAAAGGGCTGCCGTTACCCACATCAAAGGTCCACTCATGGTCATTGCGGGCGCAGGCTCGGGCAAAACCCGTGTATTGGCCTACCGCATTGCCCATTTGATTCAGAATGGGGTAGATCCTTTTCAGATTTTGTCCTTGACTTTTACCAACAAGGCTGCTGCGGAGATGAAACACCGTATAGCTTCGCTTGTAGGCGAGGCAGATGCCCGAAATATTTGGATGGGCACTTTTCACTCCATTTTTGCGCGCATCCTGCGGAATGAAGCTGAGCGCATCAATTACTCCCGCAACTTTACCATCTATGATACCAATGATGCGAAGAGCATGATCAAAGACGTGCTCAAAGAATTGGGGTTGGATGATAAAATTTACAAGCCGAGCAATGTCCTAAGCCGCATCTCCTCTTGCAAGAATAATTTGATTGGTCCAGAGGATTACCGCAATAACATTGACCTCATCAATGAGGACCACATGAGCGGCAAATCTAAAATGGTAGACATCTATGAGCGCTACAACAACAAATTGTTCAACGCCAGTGCCATGGACTTTGATGATTTGTTGTTTAAGACAAATATTCTTTTTCGCGACAATCCCGATTTGTTGTTGAAGTACCAACACAAGTTCCATTACATCCTGGTGGATGAGTACCAGGATACCAATTTTTCGCAATACCTCATTGTGAAGCAATTGGGGAAAATGCATGAGAATGTCTGTGTCGTGGGAGATGACGCGCAGAGTATCTATTCTTTTCGCGGAGCCAATATTCAAAACATCTTGAATTTTAGAAGGGACTATCCCGACTACAAAATGTACAAGCTGGAACAGAATTACCGCAGCACGCAAACCATCGTCAACGCTGCCAATGGCATCATTGCCAAGAATAAAGATCAAATCAAAAAGAATGTTTGGACATCCAACGACCAAGGTTCTGTGATTGGATTGTACAAGGCGGTCTCAGACAACGAAGAAGGCGCCTACGTGGCCAATCATATTTTTGCAACCAAAAAGGAAGAGGGCATAGATTACAACGGTTTCGTTATTCTATACCGCACCAATGCACAAAGCCGCTCGTTCGAGGAATCATTGCGCAAGCTGAATATTCCATACAAATTGTACGGTGGCACGAGTTTCTATCAACGCCAAGAGATCAAGGATTTGATTGGTTACTTCCGTTTGGTGGCCAACCACAAAGATGAAGAGGCGTTGAAGCGCACCATCAACTATCCCGCACGTGGCATTGGAAAAACCACTTTGGAGAAGGTTCAGGTGATATCCGCCGAACGAAATACCAGCATGTGGGAAGTTATTCTGACGCCACAGCAAATAGGAGTCAATAGTGGAACGGCTTTAAAGTTGTCCGAGTTTACAACCATGATTCGCAGCTTTGCCGTTGGCTTGGAGACAGCGCCGGCATATGAGGTGGCTTACAATATTGCGAGCAGCAGTGGGTTGCTCAAAGAATTGTACAATGATAAAACACCCGAAGGTGTGGCGCGCTATGAGAACATACAAGAGTTGTTGAATGGTATCAAGGAATTTTCTGACAAAATTGACCCTGCCAATCCGCACAAAGTCAATACCCTTTCCGAGTTTTTGATTGATGTAGCCCTGCTAACCGATGCCGATAATGAAGATTCAGCGGAGAAAGAAAAGGTCAGCCTCATGACCATCCACGCGGCCAAGGGATTAGAGTTTCCTTTTGTTTACATAGTAGGATTGGAAGAGAATTTATTCCCCTCCATGATGGCGTTGAATTCCAGAGAGGAGTTGGAGGAAGAGCGACGTTTGTTCTATGTGGCATTAACAAGAGCCGAGAAAAAAGTTACACTGAGTTATGCTACCACAAGATACCGTTGGGGGCAATTGACCTACGGAGAACCATCCCGATTCATTGATGAGATCGATGACAATTTCATTGACAAAAAAGGAGTGTCCCTCAACAAACCATCTGAGTTTAGTCGACCCAAAATAGATTTCGGAAAAGAGCGACAAGGCTTTAATTCCGGCAGAGTGGGAGAGCGTGAACCCCGCATGCTCAGTGATACACCGGACATTCCGGTCAACTTTACACCGCCGGTCAAAAAAGACGCTATCCCATCGGGAAATTTCAAGAAGGTGGATGCGGCTCAGTCCAAACCTGCCGGCCCTATCCTGCAGTTGGAATCAGGCATGACCGTCAGCCACGAGAAATTTGGCAAGGGCAAAGTATTGAAGGTGGAAGGGGAAGGCGCAGACGCCAAGGCCACCATTTTCTTCCCATCTGAAGGACAAAAGCAATTACTGCTTAAATTCGCCAAACTGACCATCATCGATTGAGGGTTTTAATTTTTAAGAATCAATGAGAGCATCGAGTTCATTTCGTGAACCAGGAGAGGCGTTGAAGCCGCATATTTTGGAGATCAACAGTTTAAGAAAGGATTTAAAAATTCCTGAATACGGTCGCAACATTCAAAAAATGGTAGAGTATGCCATGACTTTGGAAGACCGCGAACAACGCAACCAATGTTGCAAAGCCATCCTATCCGTGATGGGGCAATTGTTTCCCTATCTCCGCGATATGGAAGATTTTCAGCACAAGTTGTGGGTGCATTTGATGATCATGTCTGATTTCAAATTGGATGTCGACAGCCCTTATCCCATGCCGGCCCGTGAAGAGTTGGTGGTGAAGCCAGATCCGATTCCTTATCCGCAAGGAGATATGAAGTTTGGACACTATGGTCGCTATGCCGAGAAGATGATCACCAAGTGTAGCGCTCTGGAAGAGGGAGAAGAGAAGAAACAATTTGCGCAAGCCATTGCGAATTTGATGAAACAAAATGCATTGAACTGGAACCGCAATACGGTGACAGATGATGTTGTATTAAAAGACCTTCAGTATTTGAGCAAAGGGCGCATAGATGTTACCCACATTCAGGATTTGACTGCGGTGAAAACCATTCAAGGAAACAAACTAAATGATTTCCTAGAAGATGGATTCAGAAAGGTGAACAAGAAAAACAAAAAAAGAAAATTTAAGAAACCACTCAATCATCGGTGATTTATATTTGACCCGAAACAATGACCAAGTTCTTTGTCTTCCTCATTCGATTGTACCAACAATATTTATCACCTTTGTTGGGACCCAATTGCAGATATCAGCCTACTTGCAGTCATTACACGATTGAGGCACTGCAAGAGTGGGGATGGATAAAAGGAACTTGGATGGGAATGAAAAGAATTGGAAGTTGCCACCCTTGGGGAGGATTTGGTTTTGATCCGGTACCGAAAAATGAAAACAAAAAAAGGAAATAAAATGAAAAATTATCGTGGATTGGCCATTTGGTTAATGGCAGTTTTGGTGATGGCTTGCGCCTCTTCAGAGAGTGAAATGATGAAAGAAGCCCGCAACATTCAAACGGGACTATTGAAACAAAAATCAGACTTGGATTCCGTATTGAATGTGGAATCTGCCAATGTAGAAAAAACCATTGCGATGATGTCGGAAGACAGCACCATGGCCAAGGACACCATCAAGTACAAAGAGTTTGTGTCTTTGATGTCCAAGAAGGAGTTGATTGAGTCGGCCAAAAGCAAATTGGAAGATTGGAAAATCAACAGCAAATTATTGCCTACTGAAGAGGAACAAAAGAACGGAGTTGAGAATCCATTTGGTCCAGAGGCCAAGGATTTGGATATTTTGAAATCCATCAAAGAAGCCCAGAGCTCTTTCAATGATTTGCGTTCACAAATTGAATCTGAAATTCAATAATGATTCGTCCAAGAAGAAATCGGAAGTCGGAGGCCATCCGCTCCATGGTAAGGGAAACAAGTGTTTCCCTTTCTTCATTTATTTATCCTTTGTTTGTCTTTGAAGGCAACGGTACAAAAATCCCCATTGCCTCCATGCCCGGTATTTACCGTTGGTCGGCAGAGGAAGTGTTGAAAGAAATTGAGGAGTGTGTGCAATTGGGCATTCAATCCTTTGTCCTGTTTCCGGTTTTCCCCGATGCTCAAAAAGACAAATTGGCCACCAAGAGTTTTGCTGAGGATAATTTTTATTTGCATTTAATTACAACGATAAAAAAACACTTTCCTCAAGTTGCCTTGATGAGCGATGTGGCCATGGATCCTTACAGTTCGGATGGTCATGATGGTTTGGTGATTGATGGCGAGATTGTCAACGACGAGACCTTGCCCATTTTGGCTAATATGTCTGTGGCGCAGGCGCAGGCAGGAATAGATATTATCGGCCCTTCTGATATGATGGATGGTCGTGTTGGTTTTATTCGTGACGCATTGGACCAAGCCGGTTACGAAAACGTCTCCATCCTTTCCTATACCGCCAAATATGCCAGCGCATGTTACGGTCCTTTCCGAGAGGCTTTGGATTCAGCGCCACGCAGTGGAGACAAGAAGACTTATCAAATGGATCCTGCCAATCGCATCGAAGCCTTGCGTGAATTGACTTTGGATTTGAATGAGGGGGCGGACATGGTGATGGTGAAGCCGGCTACTTTGTATTTGGACATCATTCGCGAGATTAAGGATCATTCCGATGTTCCGGTTGCAGCATATAACGTGAGTGGCGAATACGCGATGGTGAAGGCAGCAGCGCAAAATGGTTGGTTGGACAACGATCGCATGATGCATGAGATGTTGCTGTCCATCAGCAGAGCGGGAGCAGATATTATTTTGACTTATTTCGCCAAGGAATACGCGCAGAAGTTCAAGTAAGATGGTTGTCTTTGAAGTCAATCCTTGTGCGTTGGGACATGCCCAACAATGCCAACAATTGACCCGCATTTTACCCCAATTGAAATCCATTGGAGTGGAAGTCATCTACCTCATGCCGTTTTTCAAAAAGGGATCGCTGCATGCAGTGGGATCTCCTTATTGCATCGCAGATTTTGAATCCATGGAAAACACTTGGGGTTCGGTGGAGGATTGGAATGTTTTCAGAGATACCTGCGAAACCTTGGGATTGCGAATTTGGATGGACTGGGTGATGAACCACACGGCGTGGGATCATCCTTGGGTAGAAGAACATCCTGAATTTTATGACCAAGATGAAAATGGAAAGCTGCACCATCCTTTCGGAACCGATTGGACGGACGTTGTTCAATTGAATGGAGCGCATGCGGAAGTGCTTTTGTATTTTCAGCGGTTGGCCGAGAAGTGGGTAAATCGCGGAGTGACTGGATTTCGGGTGGATGCGGCTTACCGAATGCCGGTCAGTTTTTTATCCCGTTGGATCAATCATGTCAAGGAGTTGTCTTTGGATACAACAGTGTTGGTGGATGCCCAGGAGGTCATGATGCAACAGCCCTTGTGCGATGGTTTGATGACCGCCGATTCAACACTCTGGAACAAAGAGAAGGTGTGGCCTGTATTATATGGGCATGATGCAGCTGTCTTTGGTCCATTGTGGAGTGAGCGTTTTCCAGAAGGCGACACCGAGTGGAGGAAGGTGAGTGGTGGAGGTCGCGTGGTGTGGAGTTCAGCCATGTGGCATCCTAGTGAGCGGATTTCATTTTTCGAAACCCGCGAATGGGATCAAGCGGCATGGGAACGATGGTTGGGTGAAATGGTCGGTCAAGGTTAAGCCGTTCCGACTTATATTTGTGACCATATGACAGCATCAGATTTTATCGCTCCATTTCAGAGCATTTCCGGAGTCATCGACTTGTTTACTTTGATCTTGATGGAGATCGTGTTGGGGATAGACAACATCATTTTTATTGCCATCATTTGTGGTCAGATTGCGGACAAGAAAGAAGCGGCACGTGCGCGTTTCTTCGGATTGACATTGGCCTTGGTGGTGCGCATCATTTTGTTGTCAACGATATCATTCATCGCGCACATGGTAACTCCATTGTTTCATTTGGGAGAATATGGCATCACAGGACGCGGCTTGATATTGTTTGGTGGAGGGATCTTTTTGTTGGTCAAGACTACCAATGAGATTTACCACAAGTTCAAAGAAGCGGACAATGAGGAAAAGCCGAATGCGCGCAAGATGACTTGGGTTCAAGCGATTTTGCAAATCACCATCATCGACATAGTTTTTTCATTTGACAGCATCATCACGGCTGTTGGTTTATCTAACAACATTCCGATCATGGTCATGGCGGTGATTGTAGCAATGGTGGTCATGTTGTTGTTCGCCCCATATGTTAGCGAGTTCATTGAGAAGTATCCGACATTGAAAATGTTGGCCTTGGTCTTCTTGGTGGTGATAGGATTGATCTTGTTCTTGGAAGCGTTGGAAGATGCGCACATTTTACATTTGCCCGAAGGCGTGGACATCAAGACCTACGCTTACGTTGCCTTGGCCTTCAGCTTATCGGTTGAAATGCTGAATATCCGCATGCACAATGTGAAGATGAAGCGGGAGAGGAATAAGGGATGAGGAGATGAAGGGATGAGGAGATGAGGGGATGAGGAGATGAGGAGATGAGGAGATGAGGAGATGAGGAGATGAGGAGATGAGGAGATGAGGAGATGAGGAGATGAGGAGATGAGGA
>CANEVR010000018.1 GCA_947442505.1 Flavobacteriales bacterium
TGTTGTTGATGTAAGCAATGGTTGCATCACAAACCTCAGTCAGATTGTGGGGAGCCATGTTGGTGGCCATACCCACAGCAATACCCGATGCTCCATTGATCAGAAGGTTCGGGATTTTTGCCGGCATAACGGTTGGCTCTTGCAAGCTATCGTCAAAGTTGGGTTGAAAATCAACGGTCTCTTTGTCCAAATCTTCCAGCAATTCCTCAGCAATTTTTCTAAGTCGAGCTTCAGTGTAACGCATGGCAGCGGCGTTGTCACCGTCCATACTACCAAAGTTTCCTTGGCCATCCACCAAAGGATAGCGCAAACTCCAATCTTGGGCCATGCGCACCATGGTGTCATAAACTGAACTATCACCATGAGGGTGGTATTTTCCCAAAACTTCTCCAACAATACGAGCCGATTTTTTATATGGTCTATTGCTCAATACACCCAAGTCCAACATACCGTACAACACCCTGCGGTGAACCGGTTTTAGACCATCACGAACATCCGGAAGCGCCCTACCTACAATCACCGACATCGAGTAATCGATGTAGGCTGTTTTCATTTCATCTTCAATATTTATCTGGACAATTTTTTCGCCTTCCATAATTCAAATTTTTTATTTCAAAACACCACTTTTGTGATAACGTGCGAATTTAATCAAAGCCTTATGAATATTGGGGTTTCCACCCCCCTACATTTATTCACATTCACACAAAAAAGTGTGGATAATTAATGTTAACCAATCATTGTTTTGGGATTATCCCCAATAAATTTGAAGAATAATCTTAAAAGTAGAATTGATGGAGGCTAAATTTTCACCACAGGTAAAAGATGTATTGTCTTTTAGTAGAGAGGAAGCATTGCGTTTGGGGCACTCTTACATTGGTCCTGAGCATTTGATGTTGGGTATAATCAGAGAGGGAGAGAGTTTGGCAGCCAACCTCATGAAACGCATGGGCATTGATATGAATTATTTGCGCAAGCAAATAGAATCAACGATGCGCTTGGCTTCTGTAGCTACCGCCAATCAAGGGCTGCAGACGGTACCGCTAACCACACAGGCAGAGCGAATTCTTAAATTGACTTATTTAGAGGCTAAAAATTTCAAAGCTTCTTTGGTAGGCACTGAACATTTGCTTTTAAGCATATTGAAAGATCAGGACAATGCTGCCACACGCACGTTAGTTGGTTTTGGCATAGATTACAAAATGGTACGAGAGGAATTGATCACATCCGAAGGGCTAGAATCTCCCTCTGATACCCCATTGAACACCCCAAGAGCTGAATTCCCATCGGCAGATGATGATGAGGATCAATTCATGGGCAGCAGCAGCGGTTCATCAGCTGCTAAGAAGCCCGGGGACAACAAAAGCAAGACACCCGTTTTGGATAATTTCGGAAGAGATTTAACCAAAATGGCTGAAGATGGAAAATTGGATCCTATTGTTGGACGTGAAAAAGAGATTGAACGAGTAAGCCAAGTTTTATCCAGAAGGAAGAAAAACAATCCCATATTGATTGGAGAGCCTGGTGTAGGTAAATCAGCCATTGCTGAAGGTTTGGCTTTGCGCATTGTTCAGAAGAAAGTGAGCCGAGTCCTTTTTGGAAAGCGTGTGGTTACACTTGATGTTGCTTCATTGGTTGCTGGTACCAAATACCGAGGGCAGTTTGAAGAGCGCATGAAAGCATTGATGAACGAATTGGAGAAATCACCTGATGTTATCTTATTCATCGATGAAATTCACACCATTGTTGGTGCTGGAGGCGCGAGTGGATCTTTAGATGCCAGCAACATGTTCAAACCAGCCTTGGCACGTGGCGAGATTCAATGCATTGGAGCTACCACTTTGGATGAGTACCGCCAGTACATCGAGAAAGATGGCGCATTGGAGAGAAGATTCCAAAAGGTCGTTGTTGACCCAACAACTATCCCAGAGACGATTCAAATTTTGAATAACATCAAAGACAAATATGAGGAGCACCACAGTGTAACTTATACCGATGAAGCTATTGAGGCTTGCGTGAAATTAACGGGACGCTATATCACAGACCGTCATTTGCCGGATAAGGCCATTGATGCTTTGGATGAAGTGGGATCACGTGTGCATTTGAACAATATTCAGGTGCCACAGGAAATTATTGAGATAGAGAAAGCCATTGAGGATGTGAAGTTGGAAAAAACGCAAGTCGTTAAATCTCAGAAATACGAGGAGGCTGCAAAATTGCGTGACAAAGAAAAGCAATTGAATGACCGTTTGGATGCTGCCAAATCTCAATGGGAACAGGATGCTAAAACACATAGGGTTACGGTTACAGAAGCCAATGTTGAGGAAGTAGTAGCCATGATGACCGGTATTCCTGTTAATCGCGTGGCTGAGAAAGAAAGTGGTCGTTTGGCCAAAATGGACCAAGAGTTAGAAGGAAAAGTAATTGGACAAGACGAAGCGATTAAGAAAGTGGTTCGTGCCATTAAAAGAAATCGCGCGGGATTGAAAGATCCCAATCGTCCTATTGGTTCATTTTTGTTTCTTGGACCAACAGGTGTTGGAAAAACACAACTGGCCAAAGAATTGGCGAAATTCCTTTTTGATTCTGAAGACTCATTGATTCGCATTGACATGTCAGAATACATGGAGAAGTTTGCTGTATCTCGTTTGATTGGAGCGCCTCCCGGCTATGTCGGTTATGAAGAAGGTGGACAATTGACAGAAAAAGTAAGACGTCGCCCCTACTCAATTGTATTGTTGGATGAGGTGGAGAAAGCGCATCCGGATGTTTTCAATTTGTTGTTGCAAGCATTAGATGATGGACAGATGACGGACAGTTTGGGAAGAAAAATTGACTTTAAAAACACCGTAATCATCATGACATCTAATATCGGTGCAAGACAATTGCAAGATTTTGGATCAGGTGTTGGTTTTGGTACATCTTCTAGAGCATCCAGCGAAGAAATGGATCGAAAAGGAATCATTGAGGCTGCTTTGAGAAAAGTTTTTGCACCAGAATTTTTGAATCGTGTGGATGACTTAATTGTATTCAATTCTTTGACCAAAGATCACATTCATCAGATCATTGACATCGAGTTGGCCAAGTTGTTCCATCGCATTACAGACTTGGGATACAAAATTGAATTAACAGATGCCGCAAAGGATTTCATCGCTGACAAAGGATATGATGAAAAGTATGGTGCCCGTCCGCTAAGAAGATCCATTCAGAAATACCTAGAGGATCCCATTGCAGAAGAAATCATCAATTCAAATTTGCAAGAAGGAGATACATTGTTGGTTGACTTTGATGCCAACGAGTCAAAGATCATCATGAAGGTGAATAAAAAAGAATCGTAATGAATCAATCCACATACCCCTCGGCAATATCTTGGGGCATTTGGATTCCAGTTTATGCCCTGATACTTGGTCAGGGCATTTTCTTTTCCCAAGAAATGAATCCACTATTTATCATCTTTCATTTTGCTCTGGCTGTATTGATATATTTTTTTGTGGTACGTATTAAGTATACCTTGGATGATCAACATCTTCGCATTTACATGGGGCCAATTTTATATCGATCCATTGAGATTCAATCCATTCGAAAAATGGAAAAGAGCAACAATCCATTGAGTTCTCCCGCTGCTTCATTGAGGAGAATTGCCATACATTACAACAAGTGGGGATATGTTTTGATATCGCCAAGAGATCGCGAAAGTTTCATGGAAGAAGTTTGGAAAAGAAAAGCACAATTGGAAATCAATGCACAAAAAGATCATTGAAAACCACTTGAAAAAAATGAAGATAGAAATGCCAATCCCAAATGGCGACCATAATTGCTCCGCCCAAAGCACCATACAAGTGGGCATCGTGGGCAATTAATCCATGTCCTTTCTTACTGAAATAATGTTCGAGTCCCAGAAAAACTAAGGCTCCCACCCACGCTGGCATAGGTATAATCATAAAGAAACCCACCTCCATTTCAGGGAAGATGAGCATAAAGGCCATCATGACTGCGCTCACAGCGCCCGATGCGCCAACACTCCTGTAGGCATATTGGTCACTGTGTTTCAAAATAGCCGGTATACAAGCAATCGCGCCTCCTATGAAATAGAGTAAAACATAAAACATTTTCCCCATCATTGGGCTCCAAGGCTGAAAATAAGGATTGGTCTGCGCCAATATCTCAGGGTTGGTCATCACCCATTCCATGACTTGACCAAAAGAATAAAAGGTATACATGTTGAAACCCAAGTGCATCCAATCGGCATGAACAAAGGTGTGACCAAAAATTCGGTCCCACTCGTTGTTGTATTTGACAACATATGGATGTAACGCCAATCGATTGAAAAGTGCGTTATTCTCCCATGCCAAATAAGAGACAATAACCGTTATACCTATAATAATGAATGTAATTGGCGTAATCATGATTAACTGCTATGATCGGCCACAATTTGCCATTGGCCGTTTATTTGTTTCCACAGAAGAGAAAATCTTCCGGAAATAATGGTATCTGGATACATTAAACTCCATTGCCCATCTACCCATGCTGCATCATTTGAAATGATATCAAAATGAAGTTCGTTAAAAGTAAGCGATCCCATTTTCTCCGGTGTATAGCTTTTCTGATAACGCTTTAAAGTGGCTTGCCACCCTTTGGTAACACCAGACTTTCCCATAAACCGCAAAGAATCACTATGCCAATAAGGTTCCATGAAACCTTCAAGACTTTTGTTGTTCCATGCCTCTGACTGTTTGTTCATGATTTGCTGAATGGCCAATTTTGGATCCGCAGATGTTGAGCAACCAACAAGTGTCAAGATGCATAACAAAAAGAATGTGTGAATCGTTGACTTAAACATTGAATCTAAAGTGCATGATGTCGCCATCTTGTACGATGTATTCCTTGCCTTCTACACCCATTTTACCGGCCTCTTTTACAGCTGCTTCAGATTTGAATTGAACATAGTCGTTGTATTTTATTACCTCAGCACGAATGAATCCTTTTTCAAAATCCGTGTGAATAACACCTGCTGCTTGAGGCGCTGTATCTCCTTTGTGGATGGTCCAGGCTCTCACTTCTTTGACACCTGCTGTAAAGTAGGTTTGTAAATTCAACAGATGATAAGCTGATTTGATGAGTTTGGAAACACCAGGTTCTTCCAGACCAAGATCTTGAAGAAACATCTGACGCTCTTCAAAAGTTTCCAATGAGGCGATATCCGCTTCGATGGCTGCACCGATAACAATCACTTGTGCGTTCTCATCTTTGACGGCTTCTTTAACCCTTTCCACGTGAGCATTACCCGACTTTACAGAAGACTCTTCTACATTACAAACATACATTACGGGCTTTGACGTGAGCAATTGCAAATCATTCATCCAACGCACTTCCTCTTCATTTTGAGGTACCACTACCCTAGCGCTTTTGCCTTGTTCCAAATTTTCCTTTATTTGGGTATAAAAGTCAAAAAGTTTTTTGGCTTCTTTGTCACCTGTCTTTGCCGCTTTGGCAGTTTTCTGGTAGCGAGCATCAACACTTTCCAAATCTTTTAATTGAAGCTCAATGTCAATGATTTCTTTGTCTCGAACCGGATCTACACTTCCGTCAACGTGCACCACGTTGGGGTCATCAAAACAACGAAGGACATGAATGATGGCATCGGTTTCTCGAATATTGGAAAGGAATTTATTTCCCAAACCCTCACCTTTACTCGCACCTTTAACCAGACCTGCAATGTCTACAATTTCAATGGTCGTTGGGACAACACGCTCCGGCGTAATCAGTTCAGCCAATGCTGTTAATCTTTCGTCGGGAACCGTGATGGTACCTACGTTAGGTTCTATGGTGCAAAAAGGAAAATTGGCAGCTTGTGCTTTGGCGTTGGACAAGCAATTAAACAAAGTTGACTTTCCAACATTAGGAAGTCCTACGATTCCACATTTTAATGACATAAGAAAAATTTGAGTCGCAAATGTACGATTGCGCTCGCTGTTTTATACATTTGTAAAAACAAAATAAAAATGGGACATCACGAAGAACATCATGGCCATCACGAGGCTAAGCAAAATGAAATTGGCGGTCCAGTAACCTTGGCGGTTATGCTATTTGCCATTGCTGTTGTAGTTATTTACTTTATGATTGAGTGGTCTGATCGTTGATCAAATAAATAGTTAAGAAAAAAGCGCCTTTTGGCGCTTTTTTTATTCCTGGTATCTTACTCATCAAACCCTTTGGGCTTTTTGATGGTAAAAACCCTTGAGATATTAAAACCAAATTGAATGTCTCCTTTGTTCCAATTTCCTGTTGTTTCTGAAATGAATCCTTTTTCATTCATGGAGCTACTATTGGTAAGATGCAATTGAAACACGTGTCCTCCTGTTTCAATATCCACGCCCAAACTCAAGCTGTTGTTGACTTCAGCACCGATGTTCTTAGTAATCAAACTGAAATATTCTGCATTGAAAGTCAGTCTTCTTGTTATTTTATAACGACCTCCATAACCCAATGCAAAAAGGTCATGTGCGATAGCTGAAGTTTCTACCAAATTTCGGTGAATGTGTGTTGGAGAAAGTTGGAGGGATAAATGCTCATTCATTTTTCTGGCCAATAACAATTGGTTGCAGAAGTACAACCGTGATGTGAAAAAATTCTCTCTATTGGGGTCCGCCCATTCAGTTCCTCGCATCACAGTTGAACCAAAGTAAGACAACGAAATGGGCATTTTCTTCGGACCAGATTCAACTTGCCTTAAGATTTTAATTTTGGTAAACGCGTCAACTTCTTCATTGACATTTGAGCGACCTATCCCAACCATGATTCTATCTGTCAGTCCGTATTCGAAACCCAAACGCATGCTGGCCAGATCCAAACCAAACAATTTGTGTATGCCCGTGTTAAAAGTGCCAAATCGGTGACTTACCCGAAAGTCCATCACACCACCCGCAACATTCTCAATGGATTGTCCATTGATGACGCGTGTTGATTTGAAAGTAGCGGAAGAATAAGCAATAGGGTCTTCATCACCGAGAAGCGCCAAGAGGTCCGTGGTATCGGATTGAGCAAAAACAAAATGACCTTGAATCATCATCAAGGTCATTAATAAAGAGAACTTCTTAATCATATTATTTCTTGAATTCAGTCAATTCAGCCTTTGCTGTTACTTCAATGGACTCGGAAATATTGTTCTTCAAATTGGCTTCAATCTTAATGTTGTGATCTGCACATTTCACATTGAATTTGGTTTCAGCATTGATTTTTCCACCGGCCACTTTGAAAGTAACTTCTGAAGTGTAAGCCTTGCTTACTCCATGAATATCTAGATTTCCTGAAATTTTAGTTTTATAAACACCATCCTTCTTGATGTTCACTGAAGCAACATTTTCTATTTTACCTTTGAAAGTAGCTTTGGGAAACTTGGCGCTTTCCACATAGTTCTCATTGTAGTGCTCTTCCATTAGCGCCTTTTCAAATTTGAAATTGGTTTGAAGAGCTGAAACTTGAATATCTCCCGTTGCCCAATCAATCACATAACTGACGTTATTGTTATTGGCTTTGATGTCTTCTATGTTGGTTTTTGAGTAGAATCCAAGGAAACCAGTTCTTGTTGCATACTTTTGAGCAAATGCAGATGTTGTTATCAATAACAACGATGCGAGGATAACACTTTTCATTTTATTTATTTTTTTAGGGGATCCCAATTACTGTACCAAAACGGCTTGATTCAATTGAAGGTTGCCGCCCAACAAGTCATCCGCAAGATATCCGGCACAAAGACCTCTGATGATAATGTTTTGACCCACTTGAATGTTGGAGGTGTTTTCTATAAAAGAGACAGATACAACGCCCATGTCATCTGAACCAGTTGCCAAAACACATTTTGATCCGGAAGAATCTTGAGAAAAAGATTCAACAGCGCCGGAAATCTCAATATTCTTGTTGAGGTATTTCTTGGCAGATTCTTCAGGATTGTTTTTAAATTCTTGGTAAATCGATGGAGCGTCAGTAGTGGCGAAAACTTCTTCTGAAGCTGCTGATTTTGCAGGCTTATTCCATAAGTATAAACCGTAAACCATTGCTCCAGCAATTAAAATGATAAGAATGATCAATGCTTTTTTCATCTCACAAAACTAAGGGATAACTAACTTAAAACATTAGATTTGTCAAGTAAAAGGAGAGATATGAAAAAAATCAATTTAATGTTCGTTTTGATCGCTGTATCCAGTGTGATGATTGCACAAGATACATTGCGTGTTTGTTTTATCGGCAATAGTTATACCGCTGTGAACAATTTGCCATCATTGGTTCAGCAATGTGCCTCTTCCGCAGGAAAAGCAATTGTTACATCGAGCAATACACCTGGGGGATACACATTTGCTCAGCACGTCAACAATGCAAGCTCTATGGGACTCATTCAGCAAGGCAATTGGGACTTTGTTGTATTGCAAGAGCAAAGTCAGACCCCCAGTTTCCCCATAGGACAGGTTGAGACGCAGTGTTTCCCTTATGCTGCGCAATTGAACGATAGCATCGAAAAGTATTCCCGTTGTGGGGAGACCGTTTTCTATCAAACTTGGGGAAGACAAAATGGGGATGCTTCCAATTGTCCCAATTGGCCGCCTGTTTGCACGTATGAGGGAATGGATAGTTTATTGCGTTTGCGTTATCAAATGATGGCAGATGACAATGAAGCATTGGTTTCACCTGTAGGAGCATGCTGGCGATACATTAGAACGAACTATCCCGATTTCAATCTTTACAATGCAGATCAATCTCATCCTGCTCTTTTTGGTAGTTATGTTGGTGCGTTGTGTTTTTATGCAACTTTTTTCAATGAATCTCCAGACGCTGTGACATTTACTGCAGGACTTACAGCGGAAGAAGTGGCCATCGCCAAAGAAGCCGTGAATACTGTATTGGTTGGAGATTGGGAGGAGTGGAACATTGGAGATTTTGCATTTCAAGTCAATACGGTTTTGGATACGGTTGGATTTTCGATTGTGATTGAGTCGGATTGCAATGATTGTGATTCCATGTATTGGTATGTTGGAGATGGAACGGTGTATGAAGTGCCATCGTTTACTCATACTTATGCCCAACCTGGTTTGTATGGAATTACTATGGTCGCTTATCAATGCGGGGAATATGATTCTCAATATTGGGAGGCCTACATTGAGAACCCAACCGGAATAAAGGAGGAACAGCAATTGGTTACCATGGATCGCATTGCGCATGACAGTGTGCGTATTCAACTTAATGGACAAAAGAAATTGGACTTGGCATTGTTTCAAAGCAATGGACAACTGCTGAAATTGTATAGCATTCAGGGAGAGAATAATATTATTTCATTGCCCCGATTATCATCCGGATTATACATTTTGAAAAGCACGAATAATGAGCAAGTGGCCACGTTCAAATTCAATTATTAACGATGATGCGTCGATAAATTAACAATAAAAAAATTTAGAAGCATTTAGATACGGCGTAGATTTGCGCCGACTGACTCTCCCGAAAGGGGTTTTTCATAGGTTTAAGAGTCTTTAGTTAAGGTAAAGCATAACCCGGAAACGTCCGGGTTTTGTTTTTATATGAATATGACGAAAGAAAAAAGAATGGTTGCCTAATTATTTGATTTTTTTTCAAAATGCCTTATTTCTGGGCCTTTTTGTAAAGCCACAGCGACACCAAAGAGAACATTAAATTGGGAATCCAGACCGCAAGAATGACATGTATTCCCACTTTCATTGCTGCAACGGCGGCAACTTTGCTGATGAATACATAGATAAAACCAATCACCACAGCCAATAGCAGGTGTACACCCGTTCCCCCTCTTATCTTCCTTGAAGCAATGGTAACAGCGATGAATGTGAGAATGAGAATGGCAAAAGCGTTGGAAGTTCGGGTATGGAATTCCACTTCAAATTCGGCTACCCTACCCGATCCGCTTAACCTTTGGTCGTCGATGAATTGAAGCAACTCTGGTGAAGTCATGGTGCTCATGATCTCTGCACGTAGCGCAAAATCCTCAATGGTCATGGGCAGTATGGTGTCCAATTTGTTTTTAAAAACCACAGACTCATTTCCATTTTTATCCCATTCACGAATCAACGGTCGCTCAAGGCTCCACTGGTTTGAATTGGGTTGGGTGCTTGCTCCGAGGGCCGTAATCTTCTGTTTTAATTTCCCGTTCTCCCATTGTTCCATAGCGAACTGAGAGCCGCTGCTTTTTTCAGCGTTGACCCTATAGAAATATGCTATGATGCCGGGTTCAACTTCCCTGTGAAGATTGGTTTCACTTACGGTCAACGCCTTTTTTATATAAGCCAATTCAAAATCATATCGCGTCCTATTGGCCCATGGAACAATATAGTGGCTGAGCAATAGCGAGAGAAAAACCATCGCTGACGCAGCCATAAGAAAGGGTTTCAACAACCGGTTGTAAGAAATGCCTCCGCACAATACAGCAATAATTTCACTCTGTTGGGCCATTTTACTGGTAAACCATATGACCGTTAAGAAAATGATAAAGGAAGAAAGTAGGTTACCGAAATAAAAGCAAAAATTGACGTAGTAATACAATACAATTTGCCAAAATGTCGCTCTTGACTGAAGGAAGTCATCGATATTCTCCGAGACATCAAAGATGACAGCGATGATGACAAACGCCAAAATCATGAACAGAAATGTGCTCATGAATTTTTTGATGACAAATTTGTCTAAAGTACTGATCACAGGCGCTGCATCAATTGGGGGATCATTTTTTCTTTCCAGTCACGAAACGTACCATCAAGAATTTTTTCGCGGGCCATTTTGACCAAACGCAAATAAAAATTCAAATTGTGTACTGTGGCAATTTGTAGCGCCAATATTTCATCAGCAATAAAAAGATGTCTGACGTAAGCTTTGGTATAAAATGAATCGACATAGCTTTCACCTGATTCATCCAATAATGAGAAATCTCGATCCCACTTCTTGTTTCGCATATTAAGAATTCCGTTCCAGGTAAACAATTGACCATTGCGAGCATTTCTTGTTGGCATAACACAATCAAACATGTCCACACCCAAGGCGATGCTTTCTAAAATATTGGCAGGTGTTCCCACCCCCATGAGGTATCTGGGTTTGTCATAAGGAAGAATTTCGCAAACTTCCTCTGTCATTCTGTACATATCTTCATGTGGCTCCCCAACGCTTAACCCACCGATGGCATTCCCTTCTGCATTTTTATTGGCTATGTATTCCGCACTCTCTTTGCGCAAATCAGAAAATGTTGATCCTTGAACAATGGGGAATAAACTCTGGTGATAGCCGTACAAAGGCTTTGTTTCTTGAATACGGCTAAAGCACCTATCTAGCCATTGATTGGTGATGCGCAAACTATTTTTGGCATAAGCATAATCGCAGGGATAAGGTGGACATTCATCAAAGGCCATAATGATATCAGCACCTATGATTCTTTGAATATCCATGACGCGCTCAGGCGTGAAAGTATGTCTGGATCCATCGATGTGTGATTGGAAAACCACACCTTCTTCCTTGATTTTTCGATTTCCAGACAAACTGTATACCTGATAGCCTCCACTATCCGTTAGAATAGGTCGATCCCAACCATTGAATTTGTGCAATCCACCTGCAGCTTGCATAATTTCTAAACCTGGACGCAAATACAAGTGATAGGTATTTCCTAAAATGATTTCTGCTTTGACATCATTCTTCAGATCTTGTTGTGATATGGCTTTTACTGTACCCGCAGTTCCCACAGGCATAAATATGGGAGTTTCGATAACCCCATGGTCGGTGGTAATCTTCCCCGCGCGCGCTTTAGACTGCGCATCTTTTCCTTGTAATTCAAAAGTCAAACCCATGTTACAAAACTAATCAAAACTAGTGGGATGAAAAGCGATGATTGATGGATTACCTTTGCATCATGACTGAGATTAAACATAGAGCGGGATTTGTCAATATTATTGGATTACCCAATGCGGGAAAATCTACTTTGATGAATGCCTTGTTGGGACAGAAATTGAGCATCGTTACAGCAAAAGCTCAGACTACACGTCACCGGATAATGGGTATTTTAAATGGTGATGATTACCAGATTGTTTATAGTGATACGCCAGGTGTATTGGACCCAAAATACAAATTGCATGAAGGCATGATGAAGGCTGTAGGTTCTGCGCTTTCCGATGCTGATTTAATTTTGATGGTCATTGATGCCCATGATAAAACCCCATTTCATGCGGATACCTTGAATAAAATAAAGAAAATGGAAGTTCCCATTTTTGTTGTTTTAAATAAGTTGGATTTGATTGGCAATGAAATGGCGGATGCATTGTTTCAGTTTTGGTCGAAAGAACTGCCCAATGCCATGATTTATCCTGTTAGCGCATTGACCCATCTGTATACAAAAGAGCTGCTTACAAAAATCGTTGCTACACTGCCGCCTGGGCCACCCTACTTTCCAAAAGATGAATTGTCAGATAGGACATTGCGATTCTTTTGCAGCGAAATAATTCGCGAAAAGATTTTAAAATACTACAATAAGGAGATCCCATACTCTTGTGAGGTTCAAATTGAATCATTCAAGGAGGAAGAAAATGTCACCAAAATCAGAGCAATTATTTTAACAGAAAGAGAATCCCAGAAGGCCATTATTATAGGTCATCAGGGCAGTGCTATTAAAAGGATGGCCACATCTGCAAGAAAGGAAATGGAGGCATTTTTGGGTCGTAAAGTTTTCATGGAGACCTTTATCAAGGTTGACCCTGATTGGCGTAACAATGTCAATCGATTAAAGACGATGGGCTATTGGGATTAGGTTATGATAGGATTTCCGAATTGCAAGATCAATTTGGGTTTGTATGTAACCCACAAAAGAACCGATGGTTATCATCACTTGGAATCTATTTTCTTGCCGGTTTCATTTACCGATGCATTGGAAATTATTCCCAATGGCACCAATGAATGCCGAATCATCACCTACAATAGTTCCGTTTCAATACCCTTGCAAGATCATTCCTGTTTCCAAGCATGGGCCTTGTTGCACCGCGAATTTGGAATAGAAGGTGTGGACATTTATTTGATCAAACACATCCCCAGCGGAGCAGGTTTGGGTGGCGGATCATCAGATGCAGCATATACTTTACAAATGTTGAATGAACTCTTTTTATTGGGTTTGACACAGACACAACTGGTAAACTACTGTGCAGAATTGGGAAGTGATCAAGCCTTTTTTATTTACAACCAACCCTGCTACTTGAGTGGAAGCGGTCCTGAAATAAGTCCCATTTCATTTCATCAGGATTTTAGAATAGAACTCTCTTTTCCTTCTGTTCACATTTCCACCAAAGAAGCCTATTCGCGATTGGTCCCTCGGGCCATGGATTTTGATTTGCAGCAACTGCAGCAATTCCCCAAAGAGGAATGGAAAAATTTTCTCAAGAATGATTTTCAAACAGGAGCCGTCATTCAATATCCAGTCATTCAAAACCACATTGATCGGTTTTACGATCAAGGTGCATTTTATGCTGCCATGAGTGGAAGTGGAAGTGCTGTTTTCGGACTATTTGACTAGCGCATCAACATCAGCCATTCATTGAAATCATAGGACGTTCCATCATACATTTTGATGTTACCAATGAATAAATATTGACCTTCTGTTGCAGGATTTCCATTGATTTTACCATCCCACCCTTTGTTCACACTATTCCATTCATAGACTAAGTTGCCCCATCTATTGAAGATTTTTCCGGAGAATTTCTCCACTGTAAATTCACCACAATCATAGTAAAAACCACCATTGAAATTCTCGCAGCTGACGCGATAAACATCGTTTTCACCATCTCCATTGGGAGAGAATACGTTGAATGAAGCCAATTCTGCAAAGTCATAAACGAATACAACAAAGGTTTCAATATCAGTACAGCCACCAGGACCTGTCACGTTCATAGCAACATTGAAATAACCCAATGAATCAAATAGATGTTGTGTTGGCAAACCTGCTGGAATTTCGGTCACATCACCGTCTCCCCAAATGTATTCCACTTGGCTGTTGTAGGCGCTCAAATCAAAAATAGTCAGATCCAAAGGAATATATCCTTCTACCGTGTCATTGACCATAATGAGTGAATCAATGGCAAAGTTGGCCACGGGAGTTTCAATGGTTCCAACAGTACTGTTGAAGGTTTCAATACAGCCATTATTATCGGTAACCGTTACGTAATAAGTTCCATTGTTCAAATTGGTTTGTACGCTGGAAGTGCTGACTTGATTGAGCCATGAATATTGATAATCAGGAGTACCTCCAGAGATGGCCACAGAAAGTGCTCCAGAAGCTAAGCTGTCTCCACATACATCATCCGTAACAGTGAAGATGGCTTGAATGGCTGCGGGCTGAAGAAGATTAAAATTTTGTGTTTGTGCACAACCGTTGGCATCGGTGACGGTTACAGATTGCTGACCAGCAGACAAATTATTGACAGAGGAACCAGTTAAATTAGATTGAGACCAAACGAAGGTGTAATCCGGTGTTCCACCTGTTACTGTTGCAATCCCCTCACCATCATTTCCTCCATTGCAAGACGGTTGCACAGTATTAACATTGACCACGTAAGGTTGAGGTTCTGACATAATCGCATTGTCTGATGCAGTGCATCCATTGGCATCTGTAACTGTAACAGAAAAGTTTCCAGCGGTCAATGCATCAGCAAAACTACCTGATTCAAAATTGGACCAAAGGATATTATAGTTCAAAGTGCCACCCGTTGTAACAGCAGTGGCTTGGCCATTGCTTCCTCCGTTACAAATCACGGGAACAATATTTTGAATGTCAATACTCAAAGGTTGTGGTTGAGTGATGTCAAAATTGAAACTGACTGCACAGCCATTGGCATCAGTAATTGTTACTTCATAATTTCCAGCAATCAAATTGGAAGCTGTATTGCCGTTGGAAATATTGTTTTCCCAATCAAAGTTGTAATCTGGAGCACCGCCTGTTGGGTTCAGCACAATTTCACCATCATTGGCATTGGCACAAGAAACATTTTGAACCTCGGCCGTTGTATTGATGACGTTGCCTGCGGAAACAACTGTTGCGGATTGGGTTTCAGCACAACCATTGGCATCAGTTACAGTTAGGTCGTAAGTACCAGAAGGAATATTATTTAAGATGGAATCTGAATCAGCAGGAAATCCATTCCAATTGTAATCAATGGGATAAATAGGATTGTCTATGATGGCCTCAATGCTGCCAAGGCCGGCGCCAGAGCATCCAATGTTGGTGACATTGAGGTTAAGACCCATGGGCAAGGGTTCAAATATTTGTATCGTATCTGGATTGGCGCAAGTCTGACCTTGTGTGTTGATGTATGATGCTGTAATCACATAAATATCAGCTTCGAGATTATTGACATTGGCCGAATTTGAAAAGGATGGTCCTCCAATGGTGTTCCATGTATAAGTAAAATTGACATTGTTTGGACCACCAGTGGCTTGCACTTGGATTGCACCTTGCGCGCCACCGTTGCAAGGATTGTCATCGGTGTTCAAAACATTGATGACAATAGGATTGGGTTGATTGATGACCACGGGAATGGAATCATAACATCCTGCAGCATCGGTAACCGTCAACTGATAAGTTCCGGCGGCAAGATTGGATACCGATTGCGTGATTTGTGAAGTTCCAGACCATTCATAGGTGACATCCCCTACTTGACCATTGACAATGGCCAAAGCTTGACCATTGGACAATCCTGGACAAGTTACCGCTTGAACAGCAGCTGTGATGTTCAAGTTGTTTTCTTGCGGAACATTAAAAGTACCAGTGATGTCACAATCAGCGCCCACATCTGTAATGGTAACTGTGTAAAGTCCTTCGGTTAATCCCGAAGCTGTTGATTCATTGAGTCCAGGAATCTGATCCCAAACATAATTATACGGCCCAACACCATTGTTGAGGAAAACTGAAATTTCACCACTGCCCACACCACAACCTGTTGATTGAATAGAGGCCATGGTTTGTGGCATATTGATAGAAACACCTGTTAGTTGAACATGGATAGTATCTGAAAAAGTTGAACCACCACACACCGTTACGGTTGCGATATAATTGTCACTTCCAATGGTGTTGATGTTGATATCGTTTCCGGTACCTACTTGCACACCAGCACTGTTGGTCCATACTATGGGTGGTGAACCTGAAGGAGTATATTCCCAAGATTCATTGTTTGCCGTCCATGATGTATTGTTTCTCCCTGGAACAGCGACACCTACTGTACCCGCCAAATTTTGGATACCCAAAACGGAAAAGTTTGGACTACCTCCCGGCCAAGTATTGCAAGCAGGCTTTGTCCAAATATGGGTTTGAATCAAATTAGATGTCTCATTGATCACGATTTGAAACTTGCCTTTTGAAGAAGTGCAAGAGAACATGGGGATTTGATCAAAGGTAACCACCAATTTTCTGAAAGGAGCTGTTCCGATTGTTTGGTATTTGATGTACGGACCTTGACCACCTGTTCCTGGATGCCAATCCTGCCATGGACCCATGATGCAGTTTTTGGGAACTCCTGTTGTTGAACTGGGAATGGATGCAGCAACATAGTTGGTAGGTTGTCCTGCAGTAAATGAAACCCAACCATTTGAACCAATATAAAAATTGGTATAAGAGTTATTGAAATAACAAAAAGTAAAACCAATTGGAAGTGAACCAGAAACAGCATCATCACCAAGTGTCACACCAGTCCCCCCTATCACTTCAGGGGTAAAGGCTGGCATAGCTGCAACAGCGTAATTATTTGAAGAAATTACACCATTGACAGTGGCACTGAGCATCACTGGACCTGAACATTGTGAAATATCATCACCCGCATCCACCACTTGTCCCCAACTCATCAATGCAGATAAGAGAGAGAGTCCAATCAGAATAAACTTTTTCATTTTCACTTATTTGAAGATGCTTTCTGCCTTCTCCGTACTGATTTTTTTTCCTTCGAAATAGAACGCATTGATGCCAATAGCGATGAGTGATTTCATGGCATATTGACCGGAATTGTCCTCCTTGATGGTCATTACAATGTTGTACAACTGCTCATTTTTAGCATCATTCTCAATCTCTAATTTCAAATTATCTCGGTAAGCGTTTGCGTTGTTCATGATGGTGTGCAGGTTACTCTTCTCACCGCAATAAGTCATTTGAATTTGTGCACCATTGGTGAATTTCTGAAAAGGTTGAGCACCCGAAAGTGAAAATTCGCCATTGCATTGAGCACTTGATATCAGGGCTGTTGCAGAAATAATCAAACTGAATATTATTTTTTTCATCACACTTTTGTTTTTACAATAATACAATAGACGCACAACATCGCCAAAAGTTGTATGTTGTAAAGTACTTTCCATTACTTTTGAGTTATGCAAAAATTTGGAATTGGAATCATTTGGGCTTTTGTTATGACCCTTTCGTCTGTTATGAATGCACAAACGCCCTGTCAAAACGGTATGGCTGGAGAATATCCTTGTTTGAACATGGATCTGTTGTCGCACATGACCAATGCAGAGATTGGTGGTTGTGATAATACCAATGATATTTGGGGATGGGTATCTCCGTTGACGGGCAAAGAATATGCCTTGGTGGGATGCAGTAATGGGACAGCTTTTGTGGACATCTCCAATCCCGTTCAACCCATCTATTTGGGATTGTTGCCCACTCACGATACGCCAAGTTTGTGGCGCGATTTGGAAACTTTGGGCAATTACGTTTTTGTTGTTAGCGAGTCAAGCAATCATGGATTACAGGTGATGAATCTGTTGCAATTGGATAACGTCGTTAATCCACCAGTTAATTTTTCTGAGGATGCTCATTATCCTGGCTTTGGAAATTGTCACACATTAAACATAGATCCAACCAGTCAATTGCTTTGTGCAATGGGAACCAATACATTCAATGGAGGCCCCCATATTTTGGATATTTCTAACCCATTGAATCCTGTTTTCGTAGGTGGTTATGGAGAGGCTGGTTATACCCATGATGGATTTATTACAACCTATTCTGGTCCTGATCAAAACCATCAGGGAGAAGTAATCATCGCATTGTGCAATGGTTACAACGGTTTTTTTGTTGTCAATGCAACGGATCCCAATGATGTGGTTTTGTTGGACAACTTCCTTTATCCTGAAACAGGATACACCCATCAGGGGTGGTTTACCAAGGACAAACGTTATTTTCTGATTAACGATGAATTGGATGAAATGAATATTGGTAACAATACCCGTACGCATTTTTTTGATTTGAATGATCTGGACAATATGGTTTACATGGGATTTCATGAAACCAATAACACATCTATTGATCACAATTTGTACGCCGATGATCAGTTTGTTTATGAAAGTAATTACCGAAGTGGCGTTAGGGTATTTGATGCAGTGCGCGCCAGTGATGCTGCATTGAATGAGGTGGCATTTTTTGATTTGGTTTCGGCCAATGACAATCCTCAATTCAGTGGTACTTGGAGTAATTATCCCTATTTACCATCCGGAGTGAATCTTGCTACCAGCATGTATGATGGATTCTTTATCACCCGTCCAACTTTTTTACAATGGTCCAACAATAATCATAGTGTTTGTCAAGGAGGTGGATTTTCGGCTTATTTAGAAGTCAATACCAATTTGTTGTTTCCATTGACTTTGACATGGGAACTACCTGCTGGTTTTATCGCCAATGGTACGAATCAAATTACGCAGATGGGTGATTATTATTTTCATTTTGAAGCTTCCACTGGGATGACACCAGGTGAGTATGCTTTGACATTAAACATGACCGCTCAGAATGGACAGGTGTACACCAAGATATTACGTGTTATCGTTCAGACAGATGCTGCACCGGTTGCTATTTCATTGATTTCACCTGTTCAAAATGCCAATTTGGAAGGCAATCCAATCGTGTTTGAATGGTCTAATTCAGCAGGGTCCAATTATTATGTTTGGACCATGTCCACGGATGCTAATTTTTTACAGAATGTTCAAACCCAAAATACCACCAATACAACATTGTCATTAAATGCAATGGAAACGGGACAACATTTTTGGAAGGTAGAGGCCGTGAATGATTGTGGAACATCGCAAATCGAAGTGGGACAATTTGATTTGTTGTCTACAGGTGTCGATGTGATTACTGCACAAAGTTTCCAATTGTATCCCAATCCAGCTCAATCAACCATTTATTCATCAGTGGGATTGAAAAATTTTCAGATTTTAGATGTAACCGGTAGAGTTGTATCAGTGTACAACAGTGTTGCGGTAAAAGAAATTAACTTGTCTTCGCTTTCAGATGGAATGTATTGGCTGCGCAGTAATGGAGTAGTAAAATCTTTTGAGGTTCGTCATTGATAATTGGGATCGTCCAAATATCTGCGAAGCCCTTCCCTACCCGCTTTGATAAACAACGCCTTTTCTTCTTTGGAAAGGCGTTTTACTTTGGGGCCTATACCACAATCACTGATGCTCACCGTTCTTTCCCAATCAAATGGGGTTAAGATGAAACGGTTCAAATTCTCTTTCATCAAATAATAAACTGAACCCACCAAGTCTTTGGTTGAATGAACAGTATAATACAAAGGCAATTTGGATTTGGTTCTGTCTACCTGAATTTGGTAATCACTGTCTATCCTAAAACCAATGGTTTTTTCGGCTTGTGTTTCATATTTCGTTGAGTCATCAAAAACCCAAATGGGAAAATTGGAGAGGAATCCGCCATCTAAAAGAATATGGTCATGGTCCTGATAATTTCTAACATCCTGAGGCTCTCCTTTGTCATTGATAATCAGAGGTTCAAAGTACAATGGAACAGCCATTGAAGCTCGCACAGCGTCAACCACGCGCATATTGGGATAAGATTGAACGCTGAAGTACTCCACTTTTTGATGGTTCATGCAGGTTGCGGTAATAACCAAGGTTTTAAAAACCGGATTCTGCTTGGAGAGGGTTTCGAGATCAGTGAAAGTGATGTTGGCATTTCCCACTTTGGCAGCAATGCAATTCTCCATCCATCGGGTGAATTTTTTTCCTTTGTAATAACCCATTCGTCTAAATAAACGGAGTGTACCGCCAATAAAGAAACCACCACCATCATTGAATTTGGCAAAGTTGGTGTTCCCGATCATTTCAAAAATTTCTTGCGGGGTGTAACCCACAGCAAGCAGAGTAGCTGTTATCGCACCAGAAGAAGTTCCTGCTACGCGTTGAATGGGAGTTAACATTTTTCTTTCGTCCAATTCCATTAGCGCACCACAATAGGCCAAACCTCTGATGCCGGCACCTTCAAAAACCAAATTTTCATAGTGAATGGAATCAGATGCTTTTTGCCCAAGTCCCATGATAGAGATGAAGCTGGCGAAAATGACTAATAATTTCTTCATGCGTATTGAGTTTGTCTTCCTTCTCTGCAAAAACCCCAAAGGTGAATCCCCCACTCTTTGGCAAAATCAACGGCCAACGAACTGGGTGCAGACACAGCTGCGATATTGCTGATTTTGGCTTTGAAGCATTTGGCAATGATCTCATAGGAAATTCGACCACTCACTAAGAGCCACTCGGCCTTTTGCAATTGTTGTTTTATAAACAAATCACCGATGCATTTATCCACTGCATTGTGTCGACCAATGTCCTCATGGATGGTCAATAGATTTTGTTGGCCATCAAAAATACTTGCCGCGTGCAATCCACCTGAAGCGTGAAAAGCTTGTTGGTGGTTAAACATCGTTTCAAAACCGTAATCCAAAATTAGGGAGTTCTCTTTGCTATGTAGAGGATCTCCTTCAGGCACTTTCCAATCTGTTTTTCCGCAGATTCCGCAAGCGGCAATGCTCATGAGTGAGCGTTTGTTAGCAATGGAATAAGTGGATGGATCAAAATGAAAGCGAATGCTAGATTCCGTTTCAGAAAGATTCAATTCATATTCAATGGACGCCGAGCTTTTGTAAGACAGTATTCCTTCGGTAATGAGTAACCCCAGGGCCAATTCCAATTCCTTACCGGGTGTTTGCATGGTTACTGTGAAGGGTTCATCATTGAGTACAATGATTAAAGGTGACTCGACAACCAATGCATCTTGCACGGTTATCGAATCACCTTTGAAGGTTTTTATTCCTGGATAGGATCTAATCATTCATTACTTTCCGTAACGCTTCTCTGCCAATTCTAATGCTTTGTGGAGATTGACCACTTTACCTGTTTTGGAAAGACGACCAAAAGTATTCCATCCATCTAGGGTGTAGTTCAATGTCAATTGATGGTGCAAATAGCTGGCTCCGTTATCAATGTCTGACAATCCCCACTTGGCTTGAGATTGAGCTGAAATTGACCAAGCTCTATTTAGGTTGTATTGTAAACCAATTCCTGTATTCAATGTCATAGTCTTGTCAAAAGCACCAGCGCTGCGTGTGGTGTATCCCAAACCTTGAACAGAAACAATATTGAAATTCTTATTGGCACCCAGAGCCGCCATGATGTATTGGGTGTTAAAGTCAAAAGCACGGAACTGATTTGTCTCTTTGTTTTCCATTCCATTCAATGAAGCTGCATTGTAAGAAGTTGCGGCAATTGAAATTTCCCAAGACCAATTGGCATTGAATTCTTGATTCATTCTGAATTGAGATGGTACAATACCGTAACTCCATGCGTTGTTGATGTCTAAAAGATCTTCATACTTCTTTCCGTCATCATCAATGGCAGCAAAACCAATGCTGTATGTTCTTCTGTGCTTGCTGAATAACAATCTTTTTAAACCTGTCGGCTTTTGCTCTTCTGTCAATTGAGGTAATGCCAAACGGCTGTAATCAACAGCAGAAGTAAGAATCAAATCTTTTACCTGAATAGCTGTCAATTGAGGATAATAAGACCAAATGGCTGCAGCTACACCAGCAGTTACAGGCGATGCCATGGATGTTCCGCTCATTGCTTCATAACCATTGCCGGGTACAGTGCTATATATGCCTACACCAGGAGCAAAAACATCTACTTTCTTGCGACCAAAATTGGAGAAATCCGCTTTTAAACCCGCTTCATCTTGTCCACTTGCACCAATTTCCAACCATGAAGAACAACTACCGCCTTTCTCATAAACGGCATTGGGAAAGTTGTCTTTCTCGTCAATGTTCTTATTGTCATTTCCCGCAGCATGAACCAAAAGAACGCCCTTCGACTCTGCATATTTAACGGCCTCATCTACTCTTGATTTGAAAGGCGAGTAGGCTTTTCCGAAGCTCATGTTAATCACCTTTGCACCGTTGTTTACTGCATAGAAAATGGCATTGGCCACATCTTTATCGCGCTCGTCTCCGTCTGGAACACAACGAATAACCATCAATTCAGCACTGGGACAAATACCATCCATTCCTTTTCCATCGCGCGCAGCACCAACGATTCCAGCAACGTGGGTACCATGATCAGCTGCCGGACCATCAATGTGGTTGTTTCCGTATTTGGTCTCTGTAACATCAGCATAGTTGTCACCTACCAAATAACGGGTATCAAAATCCAAATTGTATCCATTTTCCAATGCTGACTTGACTTGTTTTCCCCATTCAGGAATCAACTTATCAAAGTCTCTTTCCATACCCGCCAAAACCAATTGCTTGTAAATGGCCACTGAATCTTGTTTTCCATCAAATGAAGCCACCTCTTCTTTTGTGAAATCGGCACCAATGTTCTTTTTGAAAAAGTTCTTTGCACCGCTGTACATTTTAGCAAAAGCTTCAAACTCTAGAACTTGGTTTTTGGCATCTTGAATTCTGGTTTGAAAATCGCGTTCTAGTTTTTGGTAGTATTTGAATTCCTTTTCTTTTCCTTTGATTACTTCGCCATTGGGGAACATGGTTTTGTAAGTTTTGTACACGCGGATGAACTCCAAATTGTCTTTTTCTACATCACCGTTTTTACCACCAATAAAACTCCAACCATGCACATCATCGATGTAACCATTGTTGTCATCATCCTTTCCATTATTGGCAATTTCCCCTTTGTTGGTCCACAATTTTGTGGTTAAGTCTGGATGGCTGGTTTCCGTTCCACTGTCGATGATGGCCACAACAACTGGAGAAAAAGAGCCATTGTTGGGCGAAAATTCTTTCAACGCTTTGGCAGCGCTGGTTCCAATGATTCCGTCGGTTCCGGAATCGGCATGCTGCCATTGTTGTTTGATGTCGGCATTTTGTGCTGAAGTCAGCGCTGCAATGCTCAAAGCAGAAATAGACAATAAGAGTTTCTTCATATCAAAGTATTGAAATGCGAACTTAACTAAAAAGCCCGTTTCAATAACAAAGAAATTTCATTCACTTGCTTTGGTTAACAACCTTTTTGAACCTTGGTTCTATGTTTTCTAACTTTCTCTTTTCTTTGAAAAAAATAGAAGAAGAAATGAGCTTCCCAACCGATTTACAGATTGCACAGCAATGTCAGATGAAACACATCAATGAGATTGCACAACGTTTGAATGTTTCAATAGATGATTTGGAACATTACGGTAAGTACAAAGCCAAGTTGCCTTTGAATTTGATCAATGAAGAAAAGATAAGACAAGCCAAGTTGATATTGGTTAGTGCCATTACGCCTACCCCAGCTGGTGAAGGCAAGACAACAACTTCCATAGGATTAACCGAAGGGTTGAATAATATTGGCAAGAACGCTACTGTTGTTTTAAGAGAACCGTCTCTTGGGCCAGTATTTGGTATCAAAGGAGGCGCAGCGGGGGGAGGATATGCGCAGGTGGTTCCCATGGAAGATATCAATTTGCACTTCACTGGAGATTTTGGGGCCATTGAAAAAGCCAACAATTTATTGGCTGCTTTGATTGACAACAACATCCAAAGCAAGACACACAATTTGGGAATTGATCCACGCCAAGTTTATTGGAAGCGTGTCATGGATATGAATGATCGTTCATTAAGAAAAATCACCATCGGATTGGGAGGCACTGGAAACGGTATTCCTAGAGAAGATGGTTTTAATATTACCCCTGCATCCGAGGTCATGGCCATTTTATGTATGAGCAAGAATATTGAAGATTTGAAGGAAAAGTTGGGCAATATTTTTGTTGGTTTTACATACGATAAAAAGCCCATTTACGCAAGAGATTTAAAAGCGCAAGGAGCGATGGCCATTCTTTTGAAAGATGCCATTAAGCCCAATTTGGTTCAAACATTAGAAGGCAATCCGGCCATCATACATGGAGGTCCTTTTGCCAATATTGCACAAGGAACCAATACCATTATTGCCACAAAAATGGGATTGAGTTTGAGTGATTATGTGGTGACTGAAGCTGGATTTGGTGCGGATTTGGGTGCTGAGAAATTCATGAACATAAAGTGTGGTTACGGAGGAATTCAGCCCCACGCCATTGTTTTGGTGGCTACCGTGCGTGCATTGCGTCACCATGGTGGCGCGCCCAAAGAAGAATACAATACAGTCAGTATGGATCGGGTGAGCAAGGGAATTGAAAATTTGGAAAAGCACATAGAGAACTGTATGCATTTTGGTATCACTCCAGTGGTGGCCATCAATCATTTTCCGACAGACAGTGATGAGGAATTGCAATTTGTGATTGATCGATGCGCATTGAAGGGAGTTAAAGCGGTTGTCGCACGCGGATTTTCGCACGGTGGTGATGGTATGTCTGATTTGGCAAGAGAAGTAGTTGCCGTTTTGGAATCCGGACAAAACGCTTTTGCTCCATTGTATGATTGGAATTCGCCGATCAAAGAAAAGATTGAGAAAATAGCCAAGACCATTTATGGCGCTGAGTCCGTGCAATACACCAAAGAAGCGGAAAGTAATTTGAAGATGATCGAGAAATTGGGGTTGTCTTCTTTGCCAATCTGCATGGCCAAGACTCAGAAATCATTTTCAGATGATGAACGTAAAATTGGACGACCCAGAGGATTTGTGGTTACCGTGCGTGAATTTGAATTTGCTGTAGGCGCTGGATTCATCATTCCTATTTTGGGAGACATGATGCGCATGCCAGGACTTCCAGCTGTTCCCGCCTCAGAAGGAATGGACATTGATGCCAATGGGGTGATTACGGGGTTGAGTTGATTTCAATTAAAAAGGTCAAAAGGCACGAACATCGTGCCTTTTTTTATTTCTTCGTATTTTTAATCACAACTGTTATATATTGTCGTTAATCAGAAAGTGATCGTATCATTTTAAACTATCAAAATGAGTTAGAAGAAACTTACCCTAGGCATCAGAGGTCTTTTTGGACCTTGTGGGTCTTTTTGGAGATTTAACTTTTGGAACTTGCATCTTTTTTCCGGTCCTCCTGTAATGTGCAATCAATTCACTTATGCGTTTCCTATCCTCCTTGGATAAAGGGGTTGGATCAACAAAGAAATCTATGCCCGTTGGTTCTTTAATGTGTCCCATGATTTGATCAATTAGTTAGGAAAGTACTTGCGAATTAATTTTATTGCCTCATTGGGGAAAATTACCATTTTGAGTCCGCCAATGTGAGTTGCTCCAAGCGTTTTTTCGTAATGGTCAACAAGCTTTGTTTTAGAGGTGAAAGAGATAAATCCTTGATAACCTTTGTCCCAAGAAATTTTGCAAGTAAATGCAAATAAATTTCCAGGGACCCCTTCGTAAAGTTTATTTCGTCCAAGATTGAAAGGAGCACTCTCAATTAAGTGCAAATAAAAATGATCATTGTAATCACTAATACTAACAAGTCCTTGAATGATATCAGGATTATTTCTAATAGTGAGTTTAAAAACTGTTCGGTCGGTTAGAGTGAATTCTTCGATCCAATTGAAAAGCCATTTGTTTTTTTTCGTCAATATTTTCAAATCTGCCTTTGTAATTGGATGAACATCGGTCGGAAAACTGTCACCCGAAATAGTATTTTGAATACTATTGGTTAACTTGTCAATCTCAACATCAATATGGTATTTGGCCAATTTGGACATATTTCAAATATAACGAAAATTGTTTTACGAAAATTGCTATTTTGGATATCCTTTTGGAGATTCGTATGCATTACAATATACGAAGAAAATCGCCATTTAAAAGACTTCTTCCTACCTCACCAAACTCACCCACCCTACTTGCACCTGCTCTTTTTTAATTAGATATTGAATCTTGAGTCGATAATGGTAAATGCCGTTGGGAACAAAGTACTCACTACCCAGCTTATTTCCTTGCCAACGAAAATCCATGTCTGTTGTCTCATAAATCAATTCTCCCCAAGCATTAAAAATGTTCAGTTCAATGCTTACTGCATGATTAAATATTCCGAACCACGCATCATTGATGCCATCTTGATTCGGGCTAAATGCATTAGGTAAATAACAATACTCATCGCAGTCTTCTTCGTCCATTTCAAAAGTGGCGGTATAATCACCGCAATCATTGGAAAGGGTGATGAAAAATTCTCCGGATTCATTGATGTATTGGCTGGTGGTAGTATCGCCATTCCACCATTCATAGTGCCAAGCTGGATAATTACTGGCATCAAACAACAGCGAATCTCCAATGCAAATGATGTGTTGTTCTTCGTGCCAGGGAATAAATGGCAATTCATGATAGACCACTTGAACTTGATCTTCTACAAAACAAACATCATCAAAAGTGGCGGTGTAAGTTCCTTCATACTGCACATTGTAGGTATTGCTCGCATTGATGCTGCTGTTCCAATTAACCGGAACAGGAGCGATCAATGAAAGGGATTGTCCTTGACATAGAATGGTATCTCGACCTAAGTCTATAATGGGAGGATCATGCACCTCAATCCATACGCTATCTTCCAAAGTACAACCATTGTAAGTGTAAATCGCACTCCAAAATCCTTCGCCATCTGGGTGGCTTAAGGTTCCATATTCTCCATTTTCCCAAACCACTGGTTCAGTTGTATAATAAATCAAAGGAGCATCACTGCATTCATTGGTATCCAATCCCAAAGTCCAGTTGGGTAAAACAATTTGTTCAACTTCTACTTGATCACTCACCGTGCACCCATTGGCAGATGCAGTAACCGTATAAACTCCTTGAACATCCACCACAAAAGTTTCCGTTGTAGGTCCTCCTGTCCATTGGATGTCCTGGTAATTGCCTGAGGCAGTTAACATAACTTCATCGCCCGGACAAAAGCTAACATCATCACCTGCATCAATACTCAAATCAACCGGGTTGTAATTAAAGTCCAAACTTCCTTGAAAAACATTTCCGCAGGCATCAGCAACACCACCAAAATTTGGACTGATGGAAAGGGTATAATTTCCTGCTGCCAAATTATTTACAATGACGGAAATGACAATTTCATCATCTGCCAATCCGTTGTTATTATTGACAACAGCACCGGTAATGGGAATAGGGCCAGCAGGACCTTGCAGTGCAAAATCCTCTGTCTGCACTGATCCACTTTCGATGGGCTCGCTGAAAGTAGCAACAAGAAAATTTTGGTTGCATTCTGAAACAACATCAATGATGTCGGGTGAAAGATTGTCGTACAATGCAGCAGAACTTTGACCAAAATCAATGCTATACCCACTTGTGCTTTGGCTCCAATTCATGATACAAAGTGCATAGGTTTGGCCAACTCCCGCTGTAATATCCGCATTGAAAGCTGGACCATTCATGTTGCCCGGTCCGTTGCTATTGCCTGTTCCTCCATTTGCAGACGAAATGCCTGTAGGTCCATTGCTAAAAAAATCTCCGTAAGCATTGCAACTCACCTCAATTGCGGTAGTACCAATTCCTGAACAACCTGAGTTGGTGATGTCAAACAATACCCAATCGTAATCATCTGCGTTGTCCATGGGATTAAGAACGAAACTCAAATTGCCAGCTTGCTGCACAGTGAAGGTATACCACATACTGGCGTATTCAGCCGCATTGCAACCACCAACATACTCGGGCGTTCCAATGGTATTGCTGGAATTGATTTCTTGGTAGAAATCATTGCACAAAGAGATGGCACTTCCGCAATCATTTTGCGAAAAGGTTTGCATTGAAGCAAACACCATTATTGTCCCAAATAGGAATTTCTTCATGTCAAGGCTGAGGTCTAAATTAAACCTTTTCTTTATTATTGTACAATGAACAAGTTAAAAAAAGGGATTATCATCGTTGGGATTGGGCTATTAACCGTGGTTGTTATTGTAGCCATTTATCTCTGGCAAACTCGACCACAATACAGCGGTGATATTCAATTGGCAGGATTAAGTGCCGAGGTCAAGGTTGAATTTGATGCCTATGGAATCCCGCACATACAAGCGGAAAACAAAATGGATTTAATGAAAGCATTGGGATACTTGCATGCGCAAGACCGCTTGTTTCAGATGGAGTTAATGCGCAGGGTTGGAAGTGGAACTTTATCAGAAATTGTTGGCCATGATGGCTTGAAAGTGGATGTTTTATTTAGAACAATGGAACTCCCTCAATATGCAGAACAAAGTGCTGAGCGATTAAAGGACTCAACCTCATTGGCCTATGTTCAAGAAATGAACGCCTACTTGGAAGGCTTGAATGCTTTCATTGATCATGGTGCTACTCCTATTGAGTTTCATTTGATGGGCATTCCCAAAAAACATTTTGAAGTCAAAGACATGTTTTACATTTCGGGGGCATTGGCCTTCAATTTTAATCAAGGACAAAAGACCGAACCCATTATTGATTACATCTCAAAGAACTACACAGAGCAACACCTCAAAGACATCGCATTGTATCATGATTCAACAGAATCTTTTATTCCCAGCAATAATTTGCAAGGCATTGCGGAAGAAAAAGCAATCATCGACTACATGTTCTCTGTTACCAGAGATTCCTATTACCCCATTTATCCACCCTTGGATGGTTCCAATGCATGGGCCATTTCAGGCAAGCACACCAAAAGTGGCAAGCCCATGTTTTGCAACGATACCCACATTGGTTATATGATGCCGCAGACTTGGTACGAGGCCCATTTGCAATGTCCCGGATTTGAATTGTATGGACATTTTTTGTCAGGTGTTCCATTTGCCTTGATCGGTCGCAATCCCAATTTGACCTGGGGCATAACCATGCTTTTGAATGACGACATGGATTACTTTTATGAGAAACCAACTGCAGATAAAAAAGGTGTAACTGTTGGGAATAAAGTTTATCCATTGAAACAATCAACAGAGGTGATACATGTTAAAGGAGGTGGGGACACAACCATTACCAGAATTTCTGGCCCTCATGGACCAATGATCAATACAGTTACTTCCTTATTGGCTAATAAGAATTGGATCAGTTGTCATTGGACTTATACCCAGAAAGACAACAATACTTTCAAAGGATTTTGGGGCATGAACCAAAGCAATAACATGAAAGAGTTTGCATCCGCATTGCCCTATATCCACGCACCAGGGATTAGTTTGAATTATGCTGATGAGCAGGGAAATATTGCTTGGTGGGCAACTGCATCTTTGAAAAATCGATTGTATTTGGATAATCCATGGACCATTGCTGATGGAAGTCAAGCCTTAACCCTACCATTTCGATACATTGACTTTAAATACAATCCATCCAACATAAATCCTGAAAGTGGAATCATCTATTCAGCCAATGATTGGCCGCAGGAGGTTAAACTACCTCTTCATAAACCATTTTGGTATCCAGGGTATTACAAGCCGCAATACAGAGCAGATCGCATCATGAAACTTCTTTCCGCACAAGAAGAATGGGACAGTGAAAAAATGAAATCGGTCTTGAATGATGTTACAAATGATGCAGATAAGGTGATGTGGTATGCCATGAAGAGTTTGGCTCCAAGTTCTATCCTTGAAAAATTGCAGACTGTAAATGAGAAATGGCAGGGAGAATACACACCATCATTGGTTACCCCTACCATTTATCAAACCTTGTTGTACTATTACATGCGGATGGCCATGGAAGATGAATTGGGACCAAAAGCTTGGGAATTGTTTTGCACCAATCATCAATATCAACGGGCATATGGACATTTGCTTTGGCAAGAGCATTCTCCCTGGTGGGATGATGTGCGTACCCCTCAGGTAGAGAATCGAGCGATGATATTGACCAAAGCATGGCAGAAGACTTGGTCGATTTTGACCAAGGAGTATGGTGAAAACCCAACGCTTTGGAAATGGGAAGAGTCTTGTCAATTGGAAATTGGTCACCCCATTGGCAAAGTGGCGCTATTGGCTCCATTCTTCAATGGTCCCAAGCATCCCGTTCATGGCAGCAATGAAACCATACATCAAAGTGGGTTTCATCCAGATTCATTGGGACATTTTAAGGTGCTCTTCGGATCACAAATGCGCATCATCGTTGATTTTGGAGATGCCCGCAATGGATGCAATGTGACGCCTACCGGACAGAGTGGACATTGGTTGAGTCAGCATTACGATGATCAACAAGAATTGTATGCCCAAAGATGTTTTAGGAATCAAACAATGAAGAACCAGAAATTTGAAGGTGGTACAAGCTTGGTTTTGCACCCGTAAATAATTTTTTTTGAATTAATTGATGAATTAGGTCTGTTTTGCAAAAACAAGGGCTATTTTTGTCAATCGCCCTTTTGGAATGAACGATACCGAATCTGCCATAGAAGTAACAACTGTAACTGAGAAAGTCCTATATGACTATCAGCAGGCAGCACTCGATAAAATTTTTGATCGCATTCAAAAATTCCCTGTCAATTACAACCTTTGCTTTCAATTGCCTACAGGAGGCGGTAAGACCATTATCTTTTCTGAAATAGCCAAACGTTACATTCGTAAAACAGGTAAGAAAGTAATGATTCTTACGCACCGAGTGGAGCTATTGGGACAAACTTCACGCGTGCTCAAGGAGTTTGGTGTGAAGAACAAAATCATTGTCAGCAAAGTGAAGGAGTTGGATGAGGAGGAAAATCATGACTGTTTTGTAGCGATGGTTGAAACGCTCAACAATCGCCTCAAAGATGAGCGCATGAAGTTCGACAATTTGGGTTTGGTGATTGTCGATGAAGCCCATTACAATTCGTTTAGAAAGCTTTTTAAATGGTTTGATGAACCCATTATTCTAGGGGTTACCGCTACCCCACTCAGTTCAAACATTTTGTTGCCTTTGAATGAGAATTACAATGAGTTGATTGTTGGTGAGAGCATCTCAAGTTTGGTTGATCAGAAGTATTTAGCCAAGGCCAATATGTATTCATACGATGTCAGTTTGCATTCATTGAAGTTGGGTATTAATGGTGATTACACCGTTTCTTCATCAGAAAAATTGTACGGCAATATTTTCATGCAAGAAAAATTGCTGTATGCATATGAGCAAATAGCAAAAGGTACCAAGACTTTGATTTTTAACAACGGAATCAACACATCTAAGCAAGTTTACATGATGTTCTTGGAGGCCGGATATGATGTTAGACATTTGGACAACACCAACAACGAGCAAGAACGTAGGGAGATATTGGAGTGGTTTCATACCAAGCCCAACGCCATTTTGTCCTCCGTTTCCATCTTGACAACGGGATTTGATGAACCCACTGTAGAGACCATCATTTTGAATCGAGCCACCAAATCATTGACGCTTTATCACCAAATGATTGGTAGAGGTTCACGTTTGATACCCGGAAAAGAAGAATTTAATGTTATTGATTTGGGAAACAATGCCAAGCGTTTTGGATTGTGGGATTCCTATATTGATTGGCAAGAGATATTTGCCCATCCCAACGCTTACATTGAGAGCATTGTTTCAGACGATGTGATGGAACGCGAGACCAAATATGAGATGACACCTGAGGTGAGGGATCGTTTTAAGAATTCGCCAGTCATTGACTTTGATATCAAAGAGCATTATTTGCGTTTAATGAAAGCTGGTCGAAAAGCCAAGGAAGTTTTGGATTTGAGTATTCAACAGCACGCCACTATTGTACAGGAAAATGCAGAAGATGTTTTTGATGCTTTGGAATTGGTCAAAGTTTTGGAAATGGATGTCAAAAGTCGTGTTAAACATTTTAGCTATTGTATTTCTAAGAGTACCGAGAGTTATCGGGATTGGTTGAGATCAGAGTACATGCGAAAGCTGTCGATGATTGTGCGCGAAATGTATAATGATTAAAACATTTGAAGAATGAAATTAAAGACAGAGAACATTTTTCAGATAACAGAAATACCTGCATCCAAACATGAAGTCTATGAGGCTTTAACAGATGCCAAAGTATTTTACGCCATCACAGGGTTACACGCAGAGTTTCATTCAGAACCGGGTACTTATTTCATTTCAGAAAATAAGAAAGTTAGTGGGTATTATTTGAGCTTGGAGCAGGATGAATTTATCGTGATGGCATGGAGGCATGAGTATTTCTATCGTGGAATTCATACCTTGGTTCATATTGAACTGACGGAAATGGAGGATGGCGGAACGCGCATTCACTTTAATCACGTAGGTGTACCTGAAGAACATGCTGGTTGGTTGACAGAGCATTGGAAGCGCGATGTGTGGTCGCTTTTCTTGGCTCATTTTAAAGCACTTAAAAGTAATCCATGAATAAAATAAAGGACAATTTATTTCCTTCTCTTTTGGTTTTCTTGGTGGCACTTCCATTGTGTCTGGGAATTGCCTTGGCTTCTGGTGTGACGCCATTTGCTGGATTAATTGCAGGCATTGTAGGAGGTATTGTAGTAGGAATAATCAGCGGTTCTCATTTGAGTGTAAGTGGACCTGCGGCTGGTTTAACCATACTTGTGGCCAATGCCATCATACAACTAAATGATTATACCCTCTTTTTAACCGCTGTTGTATTGGCGGGAATGCTTCAAATTATTTTTGGATTAATCAAGGCCGGAAAATTGGGAGAATATGTTCCCAACAATGTCATTCGTGGCATGATGGCCGCCATTGGATTGATTCTCATTTTAAAGCAAATACCGCACTTGGTTGGTTTTGATCATGATTTTGAGGGCGATGAAGATTTTGTGCAACCCGACGGAGAAAACACATTTACTGAAGTCATATTGGCTTTTTTAAGAATAACGCCCAATGCTGCTATCATTGGCTTGGGTAGTTTGCTCTTTTTATTGGTGTGGGATAACTTTATTGTTTATCGATGGAAGGCCTTAAAATTTTTACCGGGATCATTGTTGGTCGTAATCATGGGGATCTTGATGACATTTTTTTGGACTGGTACAAATTTGGCCATGTTGCCAGAACATTTGGTGAATGTGCCTGTCGTTGAGCATTGGTCGGATTGGTCAGGAAAAATGATTACCCCAAATTTCAATGGAATCGCGCAAGTCAATGTTTGGATGGTCGCTTTTACCATTGCTCTAGTAGCCAGTTTAGAGAGCCTTCTGGGCGTTGAGGCCGTGGATAAACTTGATCCACTAAAACGAAGTACACCCAATAATCGTGAATTGATTGCGCAAGGCGTTGGTAATTCCGTTTCTGGTTTGTTGGGTGGAATACCAGTCACCTCTGTTGTGGTGCGCAGTACAGCCAATATCAGTGCTGGAGCTACGAATAAGATGAGCGCAATCCTGCATGGCGTTTTTATTTTGTTGAGCATTCTTTTCATTCCACATCTATTGAACCTGATACCCCTTGCCTCACTGGCTGCTGTGCTGATAACAGTTGGATACAAATTGGTAAAACCGTCCATCTTTATTGAAATCTGGAAACAAGGACGGGTTCAGTTTATTCCTTTTTTAGTAACCGTTTTGGCCATCCTTTTCTTGGGACTATTGAAAGGAATTGGAATTGGAATGTTGATTGGTATATTTTACGTCATCAAAAGAAATTTTCATGACGGTGTCAATCTGTATCAATTGGAAAGCAATTATTTGTTGCGATTCCAAACCGAGGTCACTTTTTTAAATAAGCCATTGTTAAAGGATTTGTTGTCACAGATACCTGAGAATAGTCAAGTATTGATGGACCTATCAAAAAATGAACGTTTGGATGAAGACATCAAGGAAATGATCAGAGAGTATAGAATTCAAGCAGAATTCAAAAGTATCCACGTAGAATTTAAATACAATTCAAGAACCAACATCCCAAAACCCTTTTAATATGGACAGCATTTCAAAATTATTGTTAGAGAATGAAGCTTGGGCTAGAGAAAAGGTTGAATTAGATCCTGAGTATTTTTCTCGCTTGTCCAAAATTCAAACCCCAGAGTTTTTGTGGATTGGTTGTTCGGATAGTCGTGTTCCTGCCAATGAAATTACAGGGACTGAACCCGGAGAAATATTTGTGCACCGCAATGTTGCGAATCTGGTTGTTCATACAGATTTGAATCTTTTAAGTGTTTTGTTATACGCGGTAGATGTTTTGAAGGTCAAACACATTATCGTATGCGGACACTATGGCTGCGGTGGAGTCAAGGCATCATTGACCAATGAAAGCTTTGGTATGATCAACAAATGGTTGCGAAATATCAAAGATGTTTACCGCATCCATGAAGACGAATTCAAATCTTTGGAAAATGAAGAGGAAAAAGTCAATCTTTTGGTTGAATTAAATGTCAAAGAGCAAGTTTTAAATTTGGCCAAAACGAGCATTGTTCAAAGCGCATGGAAACAAAGACAAGGTCCTACCATTCATGGTTGGGTATATGGGTTGAATGATGGAAAATTGAAACCTTTGTGCTCAATGGATCATCATTCAAAATTGGATGACATTTACACCTACAACAACTTGGGTTAAATTGCCATTCTCGGTTTAGGCACAATATTACGCGCAACTGGATTTTTCAAGTATTCAAAATAACCCGATATACCAATCATAGCGGCATTGTCCGTACAATATTCAAATTGAGGAATAAAGGTCTGGTATCCTTTTTCGACTCCTCTTTTTTGAAATTCACTTCTGAGCAAACTATTGGCTGAGACACCACCGGCCAATGCGATATCTTTTACGTTGTATTCTTTTACAATCCTAAAAAACTGATCCATCAGGTACTGCACCACTGCATTTTGGTAGGAAGCACACAAATCATGGATGTTCTCTTGAATGAAATTAGGATTGGTTTTGGTTTGGGCTTGAATGAAATAAAGCAAAGATGTTTTTAGTCCTGAGAAACTGAAATCATTGTCTTTCTTTTTAGGAACTGCAAAGGCAAAAGCCTTGGGGTTTCCCTCCTTGGACAAGCGATCCACCATTGGTCCTCCTGGATAAGGTAGTCCAAGCAATTTGGCCCCTTTATCCAAAGCCTCACCCGCTGCGTCATCCAACGTGGTGGACACTACTTTCAAATCTGTTGAAGTTTCTACCAAGACAATCTGTGTATGACCACCAGAGACCGTTAAGCAAGCAAAAGGAAATTGAATTTCTTTTTCATATTGTCCTTGAATACAATGGGCCAATACGTGTCCCTTCATGTGGTTTACGCCAACCAAAGGTTTACCGGAGGCCATGGACAAAGACTTCATAAAGGCAACACCCACATGCAATGCCCCCATCAAACCGGGGCCTTCCGTGACGGCCAAAAGATGCATGTCTTGCAAAGTAAGATTGGCTTTTTGAAAGACAGCAGAAACAACAGGAACAATATTGGATTGGTGGGCCCTGCTGGCCAACTCTGGCACTACCCCTCCGTATTGCTCATGCACGGCTTGGGTTGCGGTCACCAATGCAACCACCTTTTGATGATTCAAAATGGCAGCAGAAGTTTCATCGCAACTGCTCTCAACTGCAAGGGTATAAAAATCACTCATGGTTGAACAACAATGAGGCGATCAAACTCTTCTGTCGTGGCGCGGTCCATCTTCTCTTTGGTGCCGTAAATAATGGAACTTTGCACATCTGATTCTCCATTGGTTTGATACCACTGCGCCACTTCATCCATGGACATACACATGAACGCTTTGGAAAATATTTCAGATGTCAACATGCTTGGCGCAGAAACTGACACCCACTGAAAATCATTGTCCACCCAAGTTCCTTTGGGAATATTCATGAATGTACGTTTGTCTTGCCCATTCTTAAATGAAAGCGCTCGATTCTTTAATCGGATTTGAGGGTCTTGCATTTGTCCTGTGAATCCCATGGGCACAACATTGAAATCACCTGGGCCCTGTCCAAAGATCAGGTACTTCCCTGCCATGGAAACCTTGATGGCGGAGAATCCATGCTCCTTCAATTTATCCACCACCAAGTCCATACCCCAACAACTGGCTGCTTCCGTTACATCCCACTCCGCATCTCTGTGGTGTTTAATCCACTGCACCTTATTGCCGGTCTCCTTCAACTCCATCAAATGAGGACCAAATCCTACAATGGGTTTGAATGCTTCAAAGTTGGGGGTGAATTCGGGATCTGCTATGGCGTATTGTAACACACGATCTAAAGCAATGGAGGTAGGATCAAAATATCCTTTCGACCATTCTTTCATTTCCTCCATCTTGTGGTAAAACCGAACAAAAAAATGTCCGTTGTCTTGAATGTCAATCGCCTTAAAGACGTCCTTATTGTAATTGAAGCGATGGATGGTTGAGTTGGTATCGTTCAAATCAAAGTGCTCCGCAACACCTCTCAAAATGTCATCGATTTCCTTTTCATAGTTCGTAGAATCCCCCACCACTTCAATCTTGTATTGCTTGCCCATAAAGATTCCTTGATATTCTCTACCTTGCAAAGTAGATTTGGAATTATTTTGGCATGCAGAAAGAAAGATGACCGAAGCAAGAATGAAGAACCTAATCATAGTCAACAAAATTAAGGCAAGTATGCAAGTACTTGGTATTATTGCTTTGAATATGTTATCCATTTTGTGCTGTTCACAATCTCCAGTTTGGTTGGACCAAAGTCCATTTGGTCACCAAGAAGGCATCAGAAATGCAACGGTCACGACACCTGATGGCGATGTAGTCTTTCCCATTGTCTTTTTGCAGCAGTCCTCACCATTATGGTTTCAGTTTGATTGGATAACGGATGATCAAGAGTGGCTGAACTATCGTATTTTTCATTGCACTGTTGAAGGCAAAATCAACGATGTAGATTACACTGAATTCGTTCAAGGTTTTGAAACACAGGAAATTTCAGAGTCACCGCAATTTGGTTTGAACACCACCACCGATTACGTGCACTATCATTTGCCTTTTCCAAATGACATGATGCGGCCCAGTATTTCTGGTCGATATTGGTTATTGATATACCGCAACAATGATTGGCAGAATCAAGAAAACCATGTCGTAGCCTTTCCTTTCTTTGTTGTTGAAGAGAAAGTCCTTTTGGCGGCTCAGACCCGAAGATCAAGTCAAGGCCGAAACATTCAAAGTCACCAACAATTGGATGTTACAGTGAATCCCAATGGTCAATTCTTTTCCGACATTTATAGAGACATTCATTTGCAGGTTTTCCAGAACTTTGAGATGCAACCGAGTGAGGATTGTATCAACCCGAAACCGACTTTTGTCGAACCCCATCAATGGCGCTTCATCGATGATGTAAATCCTGGTTTTCCGGGAGGCAATGAATGGCGCATGATGTCAACGGTTGACATTTCTGTACCTGGTTTCAATATTGACCACACCTTGCCCAATCAAGAATGGCCGGAAGTATTTGTTGCATTGGATCAACCCAACAGCAGAACCCATTCCAGTTGGATGGATTACAACGGGAAAAATATTTGGGTCACCAACAACAGTTCTGTTCATGCGGTCGAATGTGATTATTTCCTGACGCATTTTCAATTCAAAGGTTCACATGAAAGTCAACAAACACTTTCCCTAGAGATACAAACCACATTGGGTATTAAAGAATTATTCCCTTGTCATTATGATGCCAATAGCGGATTGTACCATTGCGACGCTTTATTGAAGCAAGGCATCTACAATTATCGATATCGGTATTTGGGACAAATTCAGCCAGATGATGACATAGCATATACGGAAGGAAATTTTGCCTTAACTGGCAATGATTACAATTGTTTTTTATACCAACGGGATCCCGTTTATGGTTTGGACCGCATCATCGGATTTCAAAAAGTCAGCAGCCAACCATGAAAATCATCGTTATTGGAAATGGAAAGATGGCCACGGACTGTATCCGTTGGATGCTGATGAGTGAATCACATACTCTTGCGCATATTTTCTATGAGAACGAAAAGAATGTGAATCCACGGGTATTGCTAGAACTCATAGATTCACATCATCTCCCCTCCTCTACCATTGTGAAGATTCATGATGAAGCCAATTTGAAGGTGATGCAAAGCATATCTCCCGATTGGATTTTCAACATAAACTGCTATCAGTACCTGCGAGAATCGGTTTTGTCCATCCCAAAGAATGGCGTCATCAATTTTCACAACGGACCCCTGCCCCGCTATGGTGGTGTAAACATTCCATCTTGGGCCATAATCAAGGGTGAAGCACAACACGGAGTTACCTGGCATTTGGTCAATGCTGAAATCGATGCAGGAGAAGTCCTGAGTCAAGCTCATTTTGAGTTAACCGCTAGGATGACAGCAGCGCAATTGATGGTCAAATGCATACAAGTTGGATTGCAACTATTTGAGCAACATTGGGCGGATTGGGTGGAAGGGAAAGTTCAACCTACATCACAACAGGGTGAGCGATTGTACTTTGGTTTAAAAGACAAAGTACCCAATGGGGGATTACTGACCAAAAATCAAACAAGCGTCCATTGGGATAAAATGATTCGGGGATTACACTTGTTTCCCTACCCCAACGAATTTGGATTTGCCCACATTTTATTGGACCAAAAAAAGTACTACGTCATTGCTGGAAGAAAATGGGAAGAAGAGTTGGAAGGTGAATGGGGAACCTTTGTGGTCTTGGAAAATAAAGGATTTGTCATCCAACTTTGTGACGGACCTTTTCTTGTTACGCAATTGGCAGATGAGCAGTGGCAGTTGGTAAAACCCAATGCAATCAGCATCGGTTGGAATACATCACAATTCCCAACAATAGAAGGTGAGTAATCATTTTTTTCTTGTTTTTTTTCAACAATTCTCTCCATTTCAGGATAGAGATTTTCAAGTTATCCCCAATTCATTAACACTGCTTTAATCATCCAAAAAAGGCGAATAGATTTACAAGGTTGAGCTTTACGGCTTGACCCTAAACAAATTTTTAAGGAATGATTACACGAATTATTGGTATCAATACCAGTACCTATGTGAACGCAGAAATGCGTTTGGACGACTGCGATTCATTGCAGCTTGTAGGGCCCAACAACGTTGGTAAATCGACGTTGATTTACACCCTCAATTTCTTGTTCATTGTCGATGGATCCAAGATGTCTTTCTCCGGTCAGCGCCGCGGTGACAAAGAAACCATTCATCACTACTTCCCCACACACAATCAGAGTTACATCATTTTTGAAATCAAAAAAAATGATGCCGAATATTGTATTCTAGTGAAACGCGACAGCGATGGAGAATTGGAATATTTCCGTTTGAATTGCGAATACCGCTCTGAATATTTCTTCACCAAAGAAGGTACACACCAACGTATCCGCAAATGGGATGAAGTACAAGCGACGTTGGAAGAAGAAAAAGTTGAATTGTATTTGTACAAGAGCAAGACAGAAGTTTTCAATGCCGTTTACGCACGTGGCAAGCGCAATGAAGCTGTTATTTGGTTAGAGGATAGCGTCAGAACAGATGGATTATCCAACAATTTCTCAAAGGTTTATCGCTATTTGATCAATTCTAAATTGATCACCAACAAAACCTTGAAAGAGTCTTTGATCATTGCCGACAACCGCGAAAATGAAGGACTTTCCTTCTCTCAAAAGAACAAGAAAGACATCAATGACTTGTTGCGTATCAATGAGGAAATCAAAACCATCAAGTCCATTCAAAAAGATTTCGAAGAGTTTCGCGAAGTAGTAAACTTGTTCAGAGCCAAAAATAAAATCGTTAGTGATTTGGTTTATGCTTTTGACAAACAATACAACGGGGTCATTCAAGACTTGGATTCAGGTCGTTTGGACAAAGAGAAAAATTTCCAAACCACATTGGTCAATGTCAATGAAAAATTGAAGCCCCGTCAGGAAGAATTGAACCGCGAGATTGGAAAGAAAGAGACAGAGGAAGAAATGTTGGAGAGAGAATTCATTGGTATGCAATCACAGCTGGATGAAATCAACTCTTTTGAGACTAAGAAGTTCTTGGATGAGGCTTTGATCAATCTGGATGCGAAGAGAAAGGAAACTGAAGTTCGCATTACAACAGTTGAGAACAAAAAATTGGACACCAAGCAACTGGAATCCAAATTGGGCAAATTGGACAGCGCCATTGCGCTATTTGAAAATCAGATCAAGAATTATGATGACCAGTTGATCCAAAAGATTACCGGTGATGATGAATCGAGAAAGATATTGAATGCAATCTTCACACCGGAGTTCGCTACCCTACCCTCCAATTTGGTAAAGAAAAAGATCTCCAAAGTTGGAGCGAGCATGAACATCTTTGATGGTGAAATCAAATTGCCCAAGGACATGCCATCCAAAGATCTTCCCTCTGTGAAAGCACTGAAAGAGGAATTGGCAGAGGTTCAGTCGGAGAAAATTGAATTGGAAAAACTTTGGGCAGTGGCCATGCACTTGGACAAGGCGCAGAAAGAGTTGCAAAAAGTAAATGAAGACATCGAGGCCACTAAGGAAAAATTACGCAAGCTCAAAGAGAAACCAAGTTTAGAAAAGAAAATTTCTGAATTGGGTAAGCAATTGCGCGAGGTTAAAGGTGAAAAACAAACATTGGAAGAAGAGTTGCGCAAGCTAAAGAAAGAGATCAACGAAAAAACCTTGGCCTTGGATACCTGGAAAGAAGATATCCGCAAGTCAGAGGAAAGGTTGATTGAGTTGAAGCGAAGAAAGCAAGAAATTGAAATGTTGGGAATTGTTCCGACCGCTTTTGATACAACAGAATCTTTGGACGATATCTACCAAAAAATCAAATTGGTTAGCCAAGATCGAGAAACACTAAAGGCTAACAAGGACCGTACATTTGATCAGTTGCGTTTCAAAACTAACAGCGCCACCGCGGATGAGAAAGAGTTCATCAAGTTCATTGAAGACGAGATAGCTTGTATTCAAGACAAAGAAAAATCCATTGATGGTTTGTTGGCTTCTATATCCACACAATTCGCCAATCCAGCTTACAACCTGAGAAAGCGATTCGAAGAGTTCAAGGCTTTTGTTTACAACAAATTCAATGATAGTTTATCAAAGACCCGCATCTCCAATATTGAGAGTTTGCGCATCGAATTGGTAGACAACAAAAGAGTATTGTTTGATTTGGAGCGCATATCATCGATTGAGAATTTAACCTCTCAATTGGCCTTCGAATTTGAGCAAGGCGAGGATTTGAAAATATTGAACAATTACTTGGACAATGGAAAGACCATTGAGTTTGAGGATTTGTTTGACATTGAATTGCACCTGAACATCAAAGGCACTTTGAAGCGTGTGGATTTGAAAGAGCAAGTAGAATCTGACGGTACGGATAGGATGATTCGTTTGGTTATTGTCATGGCCATCATCAATCGTTTGGCCATTAGCTCTCCTCAAAATAAAATTGCCCTCTTCATTGACGAGATTGGAACCATTGATGAGCAAAACCGACCTCAGCTGGTGCAGTTCTGTAAGGAGCACAACTACTTGCCCATCTTTGCGGCGCCTCAGCCTTATGACGGATTCTCCAAGTATTATTTCATCTTCCGTTCAAAAGGAAAGATCAATTTGAATGATCGCCAACATGCTGTAAGACGTGAAGAATTAAATCTATTGAACTAATGAAAACCTTTGATAACGAATTTCAATACACCCCTTCAATTGTAGAAAATCTTGAAGAGGTAAAAGTAAAATTTCACTTGATTGAAACCAGCGAAATAGCACAAAATGATTAAAGCCGAACCACGGACCATATTAAACTTTTTGCACACCTACTTTGATGTAGTGCGAGACCTCTTTGAGTTCCAATCCCATGATGGATTGATATCCAGAGAAGCTTTTGACATGATTGTCAAAAAGCATGGTCAGCAAAACATCGTGGGTAAGCTGAAAGAGTACCGCATCGTAAGGAGCATCGGTAGTGATTTTGAAATGCGAGATGTGTATTTCAAAATGATGGAGTTCCTATTGTTTGAGTTCAAACCTTTGCTACCTGAGACCATCGAA
>CANEVR010000019.1 GCA_947442505.1 Flavobacteriales bacterium
GAATTCTTGATTTTCTTGCCATCAAATTAGAAGAATTATGTCGGCAAAATTTGAAATCATCGGAGGTCACAAACTACATGGAGAAGTTATCCCACAAGGGGCAAAGAATGAAGCTCTGCAAATTCTATGCGCAGTGCTGCTTACCCCAGAACGTGTTGAAATTTCAAACATCCCTGAGATCATCGATGTATTAAAATTGATCGACCTGCTTCAAGATGTAGGGGTCAAGGTTGAAAAATTGGGCAAAGGACATTACGCATTTGAAGCTTCCGAAGTTGATTTGAACTATTTGACAACCGCTGAGTACAAGACCAAAGCAGCCAAATTGCGTGGTTCCATCATGATGGTAGGTCCAATGTTGGGTCGATATGGTGTTGGATACATTCCAAAACCGGGGGGAGATAAAATTGGAAGACGCCGATTGGACACCCATTTCCAAGGATTCATCAATCTTGGGGCAAAATTCAATTACGATGCCAACGAGCATTTTTATAGTGTAGAGGCCAAGGAGTTGAAAGGAACCTACATGCTTTTGGACGAAGCATCCGTAACAGGAACAGCCAATATTGTGATGGCTGCCGCTCTTGCCCAAGGCACCACTACCATTTACAATGCCGCTTGCGAACCCTATTTGCAACAGCTGTGTAAAATGATCAATTCCATGGGTGGAAAAATTGAAGGCATTGGTTCCAACCTTTTGATCATTGAAGGAGTGGAAAGCCTAAAGGGATGCACACACCGCTGTTTGCCCGATATGATTGAGATTGGATCGTTCATTGGAATGGCGGCCATGACCCAGGGGGACATCACCATCAAAAACGTAGGCTATCCCCACTTGGGTATCATCCCTGAAATTTTTAGACGAATGGGTATTCAAATGGAATTGGTCAATGGAGATGATTTGCACATTCCTGCTCAAGAGCATTACGAAATTGAAAGCTTCATTGATGGATCCATCATGACCATCTCTGATGCACCTTGGCCAGGCTTTACACCAGACTTGATTTCCATTGCTTTGGTCACAGCCACCCAAGCCAGAGGCTCTGTGCTTATTCATCAGAAAATGTTCGAAAGCCGATTGTTCTTCGTGGACAAATTGATTGACATGGGCGCTCAAATCATTTTGTGCGATCCGCACCGCGCCACGGTCATTGGTCTTGACAGAAAATCAACGCTTAAGGGTGTTACCATGTCTTCACCTGACATCAGAGCTGGAGTAGCTTTATTGATAGCAGCCCTTGGTGCCAAAGGAAAAAGTGTTATCCAAAACATTGAGCAAATTGATAGAGGATACCAAGACATAGAAAGTCGTCTTGCCGCATTGGGTGCAGAAATCAGACGCATTGACTAACTAAAAATGAGTTTGGCATTGTCTTTGGCAATGGGAAAATCATTACATTTGAAAAGAATCAAGACCATGAAAAAGATTATTTTAGCATTAAGCGTCGTTGTCATTGGGATATCTGTTTTGTCTTTTAAAGCAACAGAAAACACACCAACAACAGTAGAGAAAACAAACAAAATCGGCACCAACATTGGTGACCAAGCGCCGGAGATAGAAATGGCGGGCGTTGATGGTAAGAAAATCAAACTTTCATCTTTGCGTGGCAAAATGGTATTGATTGATTTTTGGGCTTCTTGGTGCGGACCTTGCAGAAGAGAAAATCCAAATGTGGTATCTGCCTACAACAAATACAACAAAGCTTCATTCAAATCAGCAAAAGGTTTTGAGGTATTTTCCGTAAGCTTTGACAAAACAATGGAACCTTGGAAACAAGCTATTGAGAAAGACGGTTTGTTATGGAAAAACCACGTGAGTGATTTAAGAGGATGGGACAATGCAGCAGGACAACAATATGGAGTAAGCAGCATTCCTATGAGTTTCTTGATCGATGAAAATGGCACCATTGTAGGGAAAAACTTAAGAGGCATGGAACTCCACATGAAGCTGGATGAGTTTATAGCTAAATTTTAATTTTGACCTAAAAACATTAGATCCCGACAAATCGTCGGGATTTTTTTTGTCCTTACCTTTGCATATTGTGACACTTTGTCGCCATTTGAAGTGTGGTAACAATTTTGCTCAACGAGAAAAAAATTAGCGTCTTATGAATACAGAAAATACGACCCATTCAGAACCATTGGAAAACGATAACATCCCTGCTTCAGAAGCAGCCAACGCGTCCAATGAATCCATAGAATCGAACCAAGAAGAAAACCAATCGGAGGAGACCAACGGCGAAAGTCAAAATCAAGAGCAAGCCGCACAAGAAGATTGGAAAAACAAATACTACTATTTGGCAGCTGATTTCGACAATTTCAGAAGAAATCAAGCCAAAGAGAGAAGAGAATTATTGGCCACAGCGGCCCAAGGGGTCATCAAAGATTTGCTACCCATTTTAGACAACTTTGAAAGAGCCATCAAAGCCAATGAATCACTGGAGGATATCGAAGCCATCAAAGAAGGATTTTCATTGATTCACTTGGGACTAAAAAACGGATTGGAAAAGCAAGGTCTAAAATCCATTGAAAGCAACGGAGACGTTTTCAATAGTGATTTGCATGAAGCCATTGCGCAGATTCCTGCACCGTCAGAAGAATTGAAAGGAAAAGTTTTGGATACCGTGGAGAAAGGATACAGTTTAAACGATAAAGTAATTCGCTACGCCAAAGTAGCAGTAGGTTCATAAGCCATGGCAAAGAGAGATTATTACGAGGTATTGGGTGTTTCAAAAGGTGCGAGTGAAGCAGAAATAAAGAAAGCCTACCGTCAATTGGCCATCAAATATCATCCAGATAAAAATCCAGATGATGCCAGTGCCGAGGACAAATTCAAAGAGGCTGCGGAAGCTTATGAGATATTGAGTGATCCAGAGAAGAAGGCGCGCTATGATCAATTTGGTCACGCCGGAATGGGAGGAGGATTTGGTGGCGGAGGAGGCGGAGGAATGAACATGGATGACATCTTCTCCAACTTTGGTGATATTTTCGGTCAGGCATTCGGAGGAGGACGCAGTGGAGGGGGAAGTCGCAGGGTGAAAGGAAGTAACCTGCGCATCAAGGTAAAATTGAATTTAGAAGAAATTGCCTTTGGGGTAACCAAAAAGGTAAAAGTGTTTAAGATGGTAAACGCCGAGGGCGTTAGCTACGACACCTGTGGCACGTGCAAAGGAAGTGGACAGATTCGCAGGGTTCAGCAAACCATATTGGGAGCCATGCAGACTGCTACCACTTGTCACGTTTGTAACGGAACCGGTAAATCCATTAAAACCAAACCGAAAGATGCGGATGCCAATGGCCAGAAAAGAGAGGAGGAGTTGATCGAAATCAATATCCCTGCAGGAGTTGGAGATGGCATGACATTGAATGTTTCTGGCAGAGGAAATGCAGGACCTTTTGGTGGAGTTCCAGGAGATTTATTGGTTCAAATTGAAGAAGAAGAACACGCATTGCTCAAGCGAGATGGAATCAATCTTTACCATGATTTGTACATCAACTTTGCGGATGCTGCATTGGGAGCGTCTGTCGAAGTTCCTTTGGTAAAAGGTAAGGCGCAGATTAAGATTGATGCAGGAACGCAAAGCGGAAAAATTCTGAGACTAAAAGGAAAAGGATTGCCGGAAGTCAATGGCTATGGACAAGGAGACTTGTTGGTCAACATCAATGTTTGGACGCCGCAAAAGTTGAACAATGAAGAAAAAGAAATACTTGAAAAATTGAGAACTGCTGAGCATTTCAAACCAGCCCCAGGAAGCAAGGACAAGTCTTTCTTTCACCGGGTGAGAGAGATGTTTTCGTAAGGTTTTTCTATTTTACTCGAAATAAAAAAGCGCCCAATTGGGCGCTTTCTCTTTTCATATCGTTGTCTTTTTATACAAACATCAAAACGGGTTGTTCTAAGAACGACTTGATGGTGTTCAAGAAAGCTGCTCCGCTGGCGCCGTCCACAACGCGGTGATCGCAACTCAACGTTACTTTCATTACATTACCTGGAACCACAACTCCATTCTTCACTACTGGAACTTGCTTGATTCCACCTACCGCCAAGATGCAAGCATCGGGTGGATTGATGATGGCCGTAAACTCTTCGATTCCAAACATTCCTAGATTAGAAATGGTGAAGGTATTGCCTTCCCAATCTTGGGGTTGCAATTTCTTGGTCTTTGCTTTTTCAGCAAATACTTTTACTTCTGTACCAATCTGAGCGAATGACTTGGTGTTGGCATGTCTTACAACAGGAACCAACAATCCATCTTCTACCGCAACAGCCACTCCAATGTGAACGTGGTCATTGTAACGAATGCGATCACCCAACCAAGATGAATTGATCACAGGATGCTTTTTCAATGCCATTGCACAAGCTTTCACGACCATATCATTGAAAGAAACTTTGATTCCTTGATCATTGATGGCCTTGCGTGCTGTCATTGCATTGTCCATGTCAATGTCCATGGTCAAATAGAAGTGCGGTGCGCTGAATTTGCTCTCCGCCAAACGACGGGCAATTACTTTTCTCATTTGAGAAACCTCCACTTCATAGAAACTCTCTACTGCGTTGGCACTGCCTTGCACAGAACCAGCCATAAACGCATCAATATCTCTCTTTACAATTCTTCCTCCATCACCAGAACCTGGGATGTAGTTCAATGGAAGACCTTTTTCGTCTGCTAATTTCTTGGCCAATGGAGAAACTTTTGTTCTTCCATTGTTGGCTGCCACAGGTGCAGGTGCTGCCTTGGCTGCCGGAGCAGAAACCTGAACTGGTGCAGGCGCTGTTTCTGCCTTAGCCACTGGTGCAGCTGCTGGAGCTGGAGCGGCTTTGGGCTCTTCCGCTTTTGGAGCTGCTGATGCTTCTGCTGCAATAATCGCGGCAACATCTTCTCCTTCTTTTCCCAAGATGGCCAAGATGGAATCTACTGGAGCGCGTTTTCCTTTGTCAACACCAATGTGCAACAACACTCCGTCTTGAAAAGATTCGAACTCCATGGTTGCTTTGTCGGTTTCAATTTCCGCCAACAAATCACCCGTCTTTACTTTATCTCCAATCTTTTTGTGCCAAGCTGCTACCACCCCTTCGGTCATGGTATCGCTCAACTTGGGCATTCTAACTATCTCTGCCATATTCTTTAGTCTTTAACGTATGGATAAGGATCTGAATAAACATCTTCGTAAATCTCGTGCACCTCAGGCATTGCAGATTCTTCGGCAAATTTCACAGACTCTTCCACCACTGCCTTGATTTCCTCTTCCACTTTATCCAAGTCTTCTTGGGTCATCCATTTGTTCTCTAAGATAACCCTTGCAACATACTCCAATGGATCTTGCTCTTGGTATTCTGCTACTTCTTCTTTGGTGCGGTATTTCTGAGGGTCAGACATACTGTGCCCTTTGTAACGGTAGGTTTGAATATCCAACAATGTTGGACCATCACCGCGACGAGCACGATCCGCTGCACGCTTAAATGCATCGGCCACTGCTTCAGGACGCATACCATCTACTGACTCACTGGGCATTTCGAAAGATGCACCCAACTTGCTCAAATCGGTCACATTGGAAGTACGCTCGATAGATGTTCCCATGGCGTATTGATTGTTTTCAATAACAAAAATCACCGGAATTTTCCAAGTCATGGCCATGTTGAAAGTCTCGAACAAAGCTCCTTGACGGGCTGCTCCATCACCAAAGAAAGTCAACGTAACGTTGTCTTCTCCGCGGTACATGTCTGCAAAAGCAATACCTGCACCCATTGGAATTTGAGCACCAACGATACCATGCCCACCGAAAAGATTGTGCTCTTTATCAAACATGTGCATTGATCCACCCTTTCCCTTTGAAAGACCTGTGACCTTTCCGTACAATTCCGCCATTACTCTTTTGGGATCAGATCCCATTACCAAAGGATGTGCGTGATCGCGGTAGGCAGTAATCACTTTATCAGTAGGACGGATGGCAGACATCATTCCAGAAAGAATGGCCTCTTGTCCTATGTACAAGTGACAAAATCCACCAAACTTTTGTTGGATATACAAGTGTCCGCACTTCTCTTCAAAACGACGCATCAACATCATCTCGCGATGCCACTTGATGTAGTCTTCTTTTCCGTATCCAGTAGCTGTCGCTTTGGATTCTTTTTTCTTGGTCGCAGTAGCCATGTAATCGATTTTTAAGCTGAACGCAAATATAAAAGGAAACGCCCCTTCACAGGGGCATTTTTTTGATAAGTGTAAAAATCACACTAAGTACTAATGAGAGAACTGATCAAAGGGAGCCAAAAAGCGTTGATCATTCTCAAAGAAATGTCTCAAATCGTCAATCTGATAGCGCAACATGGCGATGCGCTCAATGCCCATCCCAAAAGCAAAACCACTATAAATTTCGGGATCTATACCACTTGCGGAAAGAACGTTGGGATCAACCATTCCGCAACCCATAATTTCCAACCAGCCTGTTCCTTTGGTGATCCGGTAATCAGCCTCTGTTTCCAATCCCCAATATACATCCAACTCAGCGCTGGGCTCTGTAAATGGGAAGTACGAAGGGCGCAAACGAATTTTTGCCTTTCCAAAAAAAGACTGCACGAAATACAACAAAGTGGCCTTCATATCAGCGAAGGAAACATTCTTGTCAATGTACAATCCTTCAATCTGATGAAATTGACAATGGGCTCTTGCGCTGATGGCTTCATTTCTGAAAACCCTACCTGGCATGATGATGCGAAAAGGCGGTTGCCTCTTTTCCATCTCGCGCACCTGCACACTGGAAGTATGGGTGCGCAACAACCAATCGGGATTGGTTTGCACAAAAAAGGTATCCTGCATGTCGCGCGCTGGATGTTCTGGTGGAAAATTCAAACCACTGAAAACGTGCCAATCATCCTCAATTTCGGGACCTTCAGCAACACTGAAACCAACCTTTTCAAAAATGGAAATGATCTCGTTCTGAACCAAACTCAATGGATGTCTTTTGCCACGACCAGGAAGACCACTGGGCACAGAAAAATCCCAGTTTGGATTCACCGCATCCGCTGACGGTGCAGCATTTTGAAAACTCTCCCATTTCTCTTGGGCAGCCATTTTTAGAACATTCAATTCCTTGCCCAATGCTTTTTTTTGATCATTGGGCACTTGTTTGAAAGTTTCAAATAAATCATTCATCACTCCCTTACGACCCAAGAACTGAATACGGAATTGCTCCGCTTGTTCAGGAGTGGAAATGACAGCGTTTTGAATCTCGATGAGGAGACTTTGAATTTGTTCTTGCATACAACTTATGGAAGAATCTCCATTTTCATCGTGATATCGGTAATAGGACGATCGCCCGGCTTGGTAGGTTGTGCCAAAATTTTATCCAACACATCCAATCCTTCTACTACTTCGCCAAACACCGTATAATCCATGTCCAACATTGCAGTACCGCCGACGGTCTTGTAGGCTTGGCGTTGTGCATCTGTGTATTTGAAACCTGGCACCTTCATGGCTGCTCTGGACTCAAATTGGCTGATCTGGTTGTCATTCAATTGTTGACCTTGAACGATGTAGAATTGACTACCGCTAGAAGCCTTCTTTGGATTCATTTGATCACCCTGACGAGCAGCAGCCAAAGCGCCTTTCTTGTGCACAAAATTGGCGTTGAACTCAGCTGGAACTGTATATCCAGGACCGCCCATACCCAATGCTTTGGATGGAGCAGCACCGCGGGATTCTGGATCACCACCTTGCGCCATGAAACCTTTGATGCAACGGTGGAAAAGAAGATCATTGTAAAAACCTTCTTTCACCAATTTGATGAAATTATCTCTGTGCAATGGTGTTTCATTGTACAATTCTACCACCATGTCGCCTTGCGAGGTGGTTACTTTAACACGTGTATTCATTGTTTGTTTGGTTTCTGGTTTTGGAGCTGGTTTTGCCTCTTCTTGTGGAGCCGCAGGAGCAACAGCAGCTGACTCTGAGGAGTTCTTGGGACTATTGCAGGCCACGTTCAAAATGGCCCATGTTAGGGCTAGGCCACAAGAGAAAGGAAATTTTAGGCTTTTCAACATTTTTTTTGTTTCTTTGTTTTTTGCAAACTTACGGATTTGCGAAAATTATTTTTAACCCAATGAAAAAATTTAGTTTAAACTACACTTTACTCTTTTTTGTTACCGCAGGATTAATGACCATCGTTGCCGGAGCATGCAAGCGCTATAAGATTGAGCCTACCAAGGCCTTGATTCGGGTGATTGATGCTGATGGACAGCCGGTACAATTTTCTAAGGTTAGAATTTACGCATTGCCTTCTGAATTTCCACCACCCTCTAACGAAGTGCGTTTTGATACCTGCGGAGTAACCAGTGCGGATGGCTCAGTAGAATTTGATTTCACCCAGTACTATGAAGCTGGTCAAGCAGGATTTGCTGTATTGGACATTACAGCTTGCAAGAGTGGCTTTGTTGGAGAGGGTATTATCAAGATAACCGAAGAAGAGAACAACGAGGAGACAATCACCATTTTGGCCGGGCCTTGCACAATTCCTTCAGATTGCCAATAAAATTGATTATTTTCGCGCCCACAAAAAACTAATCGGGATGTAGCTCAGTTGGTAGAGTACACGTCTGGGGGGCGTGTGGTCGCAGGTTCAAGTCCTGTCATCCCGACAACAAAATTGAAAACCTTCTTCGGAAGGTTTTTTTGTGTGCCATTGCTATTTTTTGACTAGATTTGTCAAATTATGTCGACCCTTGCTCAACATCTCAGGAATGCGCGCAAATCTGCACGCCTTACTTTGCAAAAAGTCTCCTTAGAATTAGGTGTTGACGTGGCGATACTCAGTAAGATTGAACGTGGCTTGAGGCCGGTGTCTCAAGAACAACTCAAATCACTTTGTCATTTATACCAAATCGACTATCATCACCTCGTAAAAGTGAAATCTGCCGAACAAATTTTGCAGATTCTGAATTATTCGGAAGACTCACTGCAAATTTTAAAAATAGCTGAGCAAGAGGTGACCTATCAGACAAGCCGAAAAAAAACTGAATCTAAAAAATGACTTTGGCTTTTTAGATTCAATGAAACCCAAGATTAAAAAGACCTTGAACTATGAAATGAAATAGTTCTATGCCAAAGCCTGAGATTAGAATTCAATTTAATAAATCTAAAAACCACTGACACCATGACTAAAATAAAACTCTTTGAAAGTAAAAAGATTCGATCAGAATGGAATGAATCAGAACAACAATGGTATTTCTCAATTATTGATGTTATTGAGGTTTTAACAGAAAGTCCAAGACCCAGAAAATACTGGAATGCCCTCAAAACAAAGATTATCAAAGAAGGGAATGATCAGTTGTCCCAAAATTTGGGACAACTGAAAATGATGTCTTCAGATGGTAAATCCTATCTAACAGATGTTACCAATACCAAAACACTATTGCGTATCATACAAAGTATCCCTTCACCCAAGGCAGAACCTTTCAAAAGATGGCTTTCTGAAGTTGGTGCAGATAGGCTTGAAGAAATTGAAAACCCTGAAATTGCCACTCAGCGCACAAGAGAACTTTTTAAACTTAAGGGATACCCTGATGACTGGATTGAAAAAAGAATGAGAAGTATTGCTATTCGAGAGGAGCTCACAGATGAATGGAAAAACCACGGAATAAAGGAACAAATTGAATTTTCTATTTTAACCGCAGAAATATCAAAAGCCACTTTTGGCATTACTCCAAGCGACCATAAAAAATTGAAAAATCTCAAAAGTCAAAATCTTAGAGATCACATGTCTGATCTAGAGTTAATATTCTCAATGCTTGGCGAAGCTTCAACAACTGAAATTGTAAAGAAAAAAAATCCGTTGGGTTTTATTGAAAATAAAAAGGCTGCAATACAAGGTGGAAAAATAGCTGGGGATGCTCGAAAAGCACTTGAGCTAAAATCTGGAGAAAAAGTAGTTTCCAAAACAAACTTTCTTCCACCAAACAAAAACAACAAAACCCTAAAATCAAAAAATAAGAAATAACAGCCAATATTAAACTACGTTTACTGCTTTATTTAGAACCACTCCAATGACCAACAACAGCATCTTTCGCCGCATCCGATTCATTTATAATTTCAGTGACCATGATTTGATGGACATCTTTAAATTGGTGGGATTTGTCGTCAATAGAACACAAATCATTCGTTGGCTCAACAAAGAGGACCACGAGGATTATTTGGTCATGAAGGACGAGGAGTTGGCCACTTTTCTCAATGGATTTATTGTCCTTAAGAGAGGCAAAAAAGAAGGCCCGCAACCGCAACCGGAAAAGCAATTGACCAACAATATGATTTTCCGCAAGATGCGCATTGCACTGAATTTAATCGACGAGGATATCATCCAAATTTTGGCTTCTGTAGAAATGCGCATGAGCAAACATGAGTTGAGCGCATTGTTCAGAAACCCCAATCAGCGCCAATACGTGGAATGCAACAACCAGGTTTTAAGAAACTTCTTTCAGGGATTGGAGGTCAAAGAAGATCGACCCCGAAACTAAAGGGCATCAGCAAAATACCGCATCACCGCTTCCCGCATCAATCGATCTTGTTCAGCTGGTGACAGTTCTGGAAGTTCGTCACTTCTTTCGAAATGGGGCCATCCTTCTTCATCTCTTCCAATGAATGCATAATAGCCATAGGGCATCAACAAACTACATATGCCAATGTGCATGATGCCCACCTTCTCATCCTTCTTAAATACCTTATCAAACTGCTGTAACTCTTGCAATCCGACCAAAAAAATCACAGCAGTCAGATCCGGCTGCCCCATATCAAACTTCTCCCCGATGCGCTTTAAAGTTTCCAACCACTCCCGCTCAAACTGATAATCCATAACGCAAAAGTCGTATAAATTTCGGCTTGGCGAAATTTTAGTTATCTTCGTCACTAAATTTTCTAACTATGCGTAGTCTATTAATCGCCTTCGTTTTTTCATCTTTTTGTCTCTCTGCTTGGAGCCAGAAAAAAGAATATTTGAATAGTGAATTCGTTGTCATCGAAGAAGAGTCTGTTTCCTCTTACACTAGAACATCAACATTGAAAGATGGATTGTATGATGTAACCATTACTTTTTTGGGTGGACAAATGTTCATGACTGGAAAATACATGGACGAAAAGTTAGAAATGCCCCATGGTCATTTTGTATTTTATAACCAAAACGGAAACAAAGAAGCCGAGGGTGATTATCACAAAGGAATGAAAGTAGGGACATGGAAACGTTGGAATGCAGAAGGTGCTCCGATGCCCGATCGTGGCTATCAAAAAGCGCCGGAGGAAGCAGCAGCCGTCAAAGAAAATTCCAATAAGGCAAATACTCCAGCAAGCTTTACAGACTTAGAAAACTACATTGACAAAAACTTACGTTACCCTGAAAAAGCCATTGTCAATGGCATCAAAGGAACGGTTTACTTGTCATTTGTTGTTGGAAAAGATGGTTTGGTTAGAAGTCCCAAAGTTACTCAAGGTGTGCATCCTGAATTGGATGCCGCGGCCATGCAATTTGTAATGGGCATGCCCGCTTGGAACCCCGGTCAGCGCAATGGATCCGCCATTGAATCTGATGTTATACTTCCCATTAGTTTTGAATAATCGCTTACGCGATACTTGTATTTTTCTATGCGTATTTTTTACAACTACCTTGCTCATTTTATTCACCCACTTCCAACTGCAGAGCAAGCAGCAGAGCGTCTTACCCGTGTCGGTTTAGAAGTTGAAGGAATTGAAGAAGTAGAAACCATCAAAGGCGGATTAAGCCAGGTAGTAGTGGGTCACGTCATTGACGTACAACCCCACCCCGATGCAGAGCGCCTGCGCGTTACCCAAGTTGAGGTTGGTCAAGATGGTCCGTTGCAAATTGTATGCGGGGCTCCAAACGTTGCATTGGGACAAAAGGTACTGGTGGCCTTGGTAGGTTGTACTTTATACCCCCAAGGAGGAGAAGAGGCATTAAAAATCAAAAAGAGTAAAATTCGCGGCGTTGAGAGTCATGGTATGATCTGCGCTGAAGATGAATTGGGCATTGGACAAAGCCATGACGGCATCATGGTATTGCCTGAAAACGCCAAAGTTGGAATGCCTGCCGCTGAATATCTGAATATGGGATCCAACACCACCTTGGAAATTGGACTGACCCCTAATCGTACTGATGCCATGTCCCATTACGGTGTTGCCCGCGAATTGATGGCTGCATCTGATGATGAAGTCAAATCCAGCTCATTTCTTCAAAAAATCCCCCACCTCCCCAAGTTGGGACATGGTGATTTTCAATTGAACATTGATCCAGCAACACAAGTCAAGCGTTATGGTATCATTCAACTGGATATTAACCCCATTAGCGTTACTCCAGACTGGATGAAAACCAGCCTCCAAGCCATTGGACTAAAATCCATTCATCCAGTAGTGGACATCACCAATTGGGTGCAACATGAAATGGGACAACCCCTGCACGCCTTTGATGCAGACATCATGGGCAATCATGTTCATGTTAGAAACGGTTTGGCAGATGAAGTTTTGGTTACTTTGGATGGCACAACTAGAAAATGTTCGGATACAGATGTTGTCATTGGAGACCACAAAAATCAAGCAGCTTGTTTGGCCGGCGTTATGGGCGGCAAGGACAGTGGGGTCTCCGAAAATACAACGCACATCTATTTGGAATGTGCCTTGTTTGATGCTGTTCGTGTAAGAAAATCAGCACGGGCACATGGCATTCACAGCGATAGTTCTTTTCGTTTTGAACGTGGTGTAGATGCAGAAATGTATGAAGCCGCTAAAGCCCGGGCCGTTGCCTTGCTTATCGAAATATGCGATGCTCAGCCAAAAGGCATGCAAGAGGTTACTTTGCTGCCATTCGAAAGACCACAGATTGTTTTTCACCCCAGTAAGGCACAACAAATCATCGGAAAAAAGATTGATTCTGATACCATGCACAACATTCTGCATAGATTGGAATTTGGCATAGAGCGAAAAAATGAAGATTCGTGGATTATCAGTGTGCCCGGCTGCAGAGCAGATGTAACGCGTGAAATAGATATAATTGAAGAGGTATTGCGCGTATATGGGTTTGACAATGTAGAACCTTCATCCCAAGTAAGTTTTTCATGGGGCAATGCCTATTTGGCTCCACACCACAGAAAAAACCAATTGGCAGAAATGCTGTGTTCCATGGGATTGACTGAGATACAAAGTCTCTCATTGACCAAAACCAACTACCATACAGACAAAGAAAATGTTGTTTCGATATTAAATCCTTTGAGTCAAGATTTGGGTGTATTAAGACCCGAATTGATCCATGGTGGATTAGAAGCTGTTGCTTTAAACATCAACCATAAGAATGGCAATTTGGCCATGTTTGAGATGGGGAATGTCTACCAGAAATCAGAAAACGGATTTGAAGAACAAATGATGTTGGGCATTTGGTTGAGCGGTCAAACGGAGAACATCAATGCCCATGGCACAGTGACTAACATGAGCTACCGCCATGTGCGCTATTTTGCTGAGCAGTTGATGAAAAGATTGGGACAACCCCTAAGCAACGGACAAGCCATTGCCCATGCGCACTTCAGTGAAGCTGCCCAATATGCATACAAGAAATTGACCATCACATTGGGCAAAGTGTCTGCCAAGACGCTACACGAGCACGACATCAAACAACCCGTTTATTATCTTGAATTGAACTTGAACGAATACATCTCGTTGTTAAACAAGACAAAAACGCCTCCTGTATCCATCGCTAAGTTTCCATCTGTAAGAAGAGATTTAGCATTGTTATTGGATGAAAAAGTATCATTCCAAGCCATCGTCCAAGCGGCTTTCCAATCAGAGAAAAAACTATTGAAAGATGCTTTCTTATTTGACATTTATCAAGGAGATAAATTGCCCCAAGGTAAAAAATCTTACGCCGTTGGTTTTGTACTACAAGACCACAGCGCAACATTGACCGATGGGCAAATAGAGAAAGCCATGGAACGCATCACCCAAGGCATTTGCGAACCATTGGGTGCTGAATTAAGGGGTTGAGATAGCATGAACTGCTCCTATTAATAATACCAAAATGATCAATTCAGAATTAACCAATGTTTCTCAGGAAGTTAAAATTGAATTGACAAAACTGACCCAAGCCAATCACGACTTGGTCATCCGTGTAGTTACTGTCCTTAATATTTTGTTTTCTATCAGTGATTATTTCACCGCACCCAATTTTTGGCTCAATTTTTTGGTTATTCGTGTTATCATCACGTCCATCTTCTTTTCCGTTTATTATTTTCAAGAGCAATTATCCATCCATCCAAAGTGGACGCTTTACATCGCTTACTTGGGTTGTATCGTTGAAAATTCATACATGTACAATGTCCTTGATGCGGTGACACTACAAAAATTTACGTTTTCTTTTATTACAACTTTTATAGGCGCCGGTTTATTTGCCATATGGAATCTTAGACTTTCTATTGTGGCTGTAATATTTAGTGTAATGCTCAATGCCTTTTTGTTTGTTCTACTCAGTCCTTTATCCCTGAATGAATTCCTTTCCAATGGCGCTTTTCTGACGCTCATGGTAGCCATTTTCTCTGTTATCCCCATACATACAAGGATGTCTGCGTTGATCAAAGAAATCACTTATCGGTTTCAACTGGCCTCTGCAAGCAATGTTATCGCCAACAAAAACAAGAATATTCTGGACAGCATTGAATACGCCAAGCGCATACAAGATGCTATGTTACCCGCACAAAAAGATTTGGACGCATTGCCTTTTGATTGCTTTGTTTTTTATCAACCCAAAGACATTGTTAGCGGAGACTTTTATTGGTTCAATCCATTGATGCAACAAGAAAGCCAAGTCATGATTGCGGCCATTGGTGATTGCACAGGACATGGGGTACCTGGTGCATTGATGAGTATTTTGGGTATGTCATCGATGCAAGAAATTTATGCAAAAGATGAATTGCTCCCACCTCATCAGATATTGGATCAATTGCGAAAGAAAATCACCACCAATTTGAAGCAAACCGGTGAGTTGGGCGAACAAAAAGATGGGATGGATTTGGGACTCATTCACTATTTCGCAAATGAAAGAAGACTTGAATTTGCTGGGGCCAATCTACCTGTTTGGATAGTGAGACAAGATGAATTGATTGAACTCAAAGGAGATCGTTTTCCCATAGGAATCCATTACGGACAGGAAAAACCATTCAACATTCAATCCATCAACCTAGAAGTTGGGGATTGGATTTACCTTTTCACTGATGGCTTTGCCGATCAATTGGGTGGTGAGCTGGGTAAAAAGTACTTATCCAAAAACTTTAAAAACCTCCTTTTGTCCACTTCAAAGTTGACCTCCAAGGAGCAGCATGAATCGATTAGAACTGAATTTAATCATTGGAAAAATCAACTGGACCAATTGGATGATGTCTTGGTCTTTGGTCTAAGGGTTCAGTAATTAAAAACCCGTTGCAATCAGCAACTCCAATGGTTTCCATGGCAATTCAAAATGAGTACCAATGGTTTCATTGGTCAAAGTACCGTGGTACATGTACACTCCTGATTGCCATCCAGCATGACCCCGGATGAGATTAGCAACACCGCCTTCATCGCCCATTTGAATAAAGTCCGGTGCAAAAATGTTGCTCAAAGCATAAGAGGCGGTTCTAGAAACACGCGCCGCAATATTGGGAACGCAATAATGAATGACACCATGGCTTTGGAAAACGGGATGATCATGGTTGGTTACACGCGACGTCTCAAAACATCCACCTTGATCAATACTCACATCTACGGCAACGCTACCAAATTTCATGTTGCTAATCATGTCTTCAGTTACTACCATTGGGGTACGACCCTTGGTGGTATGAATGGCACCGATGACAACATCAGCAGTTTCCAATGCATTGCGCAATTCTGATGGCAAAATGGTTGAGGTCCAAATGCGCATGCCCAAATCATTTTGCAAGCGACGAAGACGGTAAATATCGTTGTCAAACAATTTGACCGATGCACCCAAGCCAATGGCTGCTCGTGTGGCAAATTCACCTACAGTTCCAGCTCCCAAAATCACAACCTCAGTAGGACGAACACCTGAAATACCACCAAACATCAATCCCTGCCCCCCGTGGGTATGCGACAAATACTCAGCCGCAATTTGAACAGAAGTATAACCTGCAATTTCACCCATTGCCCTAACCACGGGAAAGATTCCCGCCTCATCACGAATATAATCCCAAGCAATGGCAGTGATTTTTTTATTGGCCAACGCCTGAAACAAATCTACTTTTTGCGCACTCAATTGCAAGGCTGAAATCAAAGTCTGCTTGCCTGGCATTAAGGCTATCTCTTCCAAACTGGCGGGGGCCACTTTCAATATAATATCCGATTTAAAAACTGCGCTTTTGTCGTAAACGATGGTTGCCCCAGCCTCACTATAATCGTGATCGGTGAACTTGGACTCCAATCCAGCATTGGTTTCCACAATGACCTCGTGACCATTGTTGACCAACAATCCTACACTTTCAGGGACCAAAGCAACGCGTCGTTCCTGAAAACTGGTCTCCTTGGGGATTCCAATGGTCAAGTGGTGGCGCTTTTTGGCTACTTCCAACATTTCTTCTTTTGGAGATAAAGCAGCCTCTTGGGCCAAAGCTGAGACAAAAGATTTTTTTGGGTCCATCCTTCCTGTTTTGCAATAAAGATACTGCAATTACCAAGAGCTGTGAATTGTCATCGTTGGATTTTCGGTGAAATTGATTATTTTCGTGCCAACAAAAAAGTATTATGGCACAAAATCACAGCAAAGAATCATCACCAGTATTGTACACTATCATCATTGCAGCCGCTATGATGACTTTATTGTTTGTCTCTGTTAATCACAATACCAAATCACCCAAATCGCAATTGGCAGGAGATTTTTCTGACATCACTGTTGTAGTAAAAGACACCACTGCTCAAGCTGACACAACGCATGCTGCCGCGGATACAAGCCACGCAGAGCCTGCAGCGCATTAATTTCTTAGAAATTATCCAAATCCACGGGTCGCATTACGCCGAACCATTTCAAGATTTTCTCTCCCACTCCAGGAACGTTTACATGGATGATGTAGGTTCCTGATGCAATGGGGATGTTCTTGCCATTCTTCAAGTCCCAATCCAAGCTCGTCAATGGATCAGCCTTCTTGAACTGTCTGATCATCGTTCCATTCATGTCGTATATCGTTACCACACACTCCTCGGGCAAGTTGGTGATCTTAATGCGGTTGTCCAACTTGCTCGTCTCATACAAGCTGAATGCATAGTATGGATTTGGAACAACATTAATCATGCTCAATGCATCCTCAGCCGTTGTTGCATCACCCAACACCGGTGCAATGCCCTTGGTGCTGAATCGGTACAATGGTCTCCACGTATTTTGTGCTGTACTCAAGTCGTTCACATCTCCGCTGTTGTAACGGAACTTATCATACACCTGTGCAACACGCAATCTCACCCTGAGTGTATTGGGAATCAAGCCTTCCGTTACGGGCAACAAGCTATAGCCTGGTGTCAAGGCCGCTGATCCAACCCATGTCGCTGCGCGGAAGATCTTCTTCCAGTTGCTCGAGCTCAAGGCGCTATTGCTCAATTGATCGTACATGAACTGTCCGTTGTCATATCCAGGAACGACAGTCGTGCTGTTGTCCTCATTGGCAAAGTTCTTAAACACATAAATCCAGTGTTGTCCTGCTGCTACTGAGCCAAAGCCTTGTGGTGCAATCAAGTTCGATGTTGGGTTCCAAATCATATCATTGCCATTCTCACCCACCAACCATGAATCTTCGCCAAAAGCCAAGTTCAAACGCTCTCCGGTTCCTTGGTCAATCGCATAGCCAGGGAACCAACCCATACCCCAATCACCCACCAAGTTTCCTTCTGCTGCATTGAAACCTGCATCGTCTGCTGTTCTTCCGTTCTTGTCCACTGACTTGTGGTGACGCATCTTCATCTTGGTTGGTGTGCCATTGCTGATGCCATCATTGTCATCTGCAAGACCATTGGCGTTCATCTCAAACACCACGCAACGGGTCCACTTGCTCTTGTCGCTCGTCATCACCACATCCACATTGTTCAAGCCGCGGATATTGCTTCTGCGGTCGGCGTCGATTGTGTTGTTGTCTCCTTTGACATCATTGATGGTTGGTGCAACATTGTTCACTGTTACTGTTGGGGTTGTTGCATCGCCATCTGTATCAAAGTTCAATACGGAATAAGAAGCCAAGCAATAAGGTCCCCATGTTCCTCCTACTACACTCTCATACTTCTCTGAAGCATCCGTGAAGGGGTCATCACCACTGCCTTGCTCGAAATCGTCATACAACTGCTCAAACAATGCCGCTGCATCTGTGCCTTCTGTCTTCACGCTTCCTGCTCTGAGCCAGTTGCCCTCTTGGAAACCTTCTTGGTCAGGAATACCGGCAAACCATGGTTTGGATGGATCGGCAAACTCCATGCTTCCCGAAATCAACTCTGTGTAATGTTTTACAAAAGCGCCATCATCATTCAAGTATTGGTACTGACTCCAATTGATGGACAATCCATAATCGAGGAGTACATCCTCACTGCCCATTCTAAAGCTGTGGGTTGGCGTCAAAGTATCACCTGTCGTTAAGTTCACCAACTGCCATGACATCGAATCAGGGCTTGACTCCGTGTTGTCTGTTGCTACCAAAGACAACTCAAAATCTGCTGCTGGCAAAGCCAATGGATCGACAACCTTCACGTCAACAGGACCCATACCAGGAAGGTAAGTGCACTCTGAAGAAGTGATGTTGGATAAGATGGCCGCCTCTGTTGCAGCATCCAAAGTCAAACTGTTCAAGCCATTTCCTTTTCCTTCGATGCGCGTAATCGCTACTCCATCGCCATACTGAGCATTTAAAATTGAACCACCATTGGCCGGGGTTTGGCTGTGGGGGATGGCCGCGATGACGGGAATTTCACCCAAAGCAGCCTTACGTGAAGCAAGGAAAGCTTCGTCTTGTCCATTCTCAGCTGCCAAATCATAATTCAAATAATTGTTATGACCATAAGCCAATACCATGAAGTAATAGGTCTTGTGATTGATCAAACGATTATCACCTTGAGCAAACGCATCCGTCTTCACTTGGAATGAACGGCGGATACCTTCATTTGCCCCTTGAACTTTCAACTCAGGAACGATGTAACCTGAAATTGGATCGCGCACAAAGTTGACAATATTGATGACATCATTCTCTACATCACACTGGGCTACCATACGTGCTTTGGCAATATCACCCAATTCACTTGCGCTCACATCTGCGTTGGCCAATTGATAAACCATGTAACCTTCAAATTTGTATGAACGTGCAGTTGTATCCAATTGGGTTCCATCAGCCAATTCTTCAGGAATACTTGGATCGAAACCAGCTTGATCGGGACCGAAATTCTCGTTGTAATTGGTGCTGATAATGTTATCATTGCTCAACATCAAAATGATTTCACGGTCCAACTCACGTACAGAAACATCTGGCGCATCGGGTCCTGAAACCAACTCAAAACAATTGTCAAACAAAGCTTGCGCTTTATCATCGTATTGTCTCAACAAACGCACACTTTCAAAAGCCTCACCCGTTGTTGCACGTGCCCAAACCACACCCATGGTAATGTTATTGTAATCTCCGGGCTCCAAAGTAAATGGACCAGCAGACTGAATAAAACGTCTATCTGCAGCAACGTTTCCGCTACTCACTTCAGACCATGGCTCAACTTGGATACCAAAAGTTCCCCAGTTATAGGGATCCGTGTCATCTGGGAACATATACTGTGCAGGAACACCAGTTAATACACCAGCTCCGCTAACACCGTTTCCGCCGTACAACATCTGGGCACCATTTTTCCATACACCGCGCATATAATTATAGAAATGCAATGGAACAGATGGTTCACCAAAAATAGGGTTGGTACTGTTGTTATAGTATACAAAACGACGCATACCAAAACGCTCATTATCTGCAACACCATCACCATATCCAATACCCAAACCACGATAAGGGATACCAATAGAGTCAGTGGCATTGATAATGTCTGTAGTCAATGGATTATCAATGTTGTCCTCATCCTGATAAGGACCTTCAAAAAAGTCAATACCCACCGCTGGAGGATTCAAACCATATCCCAAAGATGATGATGATGACTGGTCATTATTATCACCATTGTAACAATATCCCAAACCTCTTTTAACATCACATCCCACATAGTCATCTGTTGCAGTTCCCAAATCCGCATCCACCCATGAACCGAAATAAGTATCCGTCAATGTTTGTGTACCTTGGTTAATCAACACATAATTATAAAAAGTCATGTTGTTGATTTCGTCATTGGAGTTGAATGCAAAAGCTTGTGCACGAATCTCCATACCAATGGGCTGTCCTTGAGATTCGGTATGTGCGTTACCCTTGTCATTGAATATCCAGTAAAAAGTTTGGTCACCAAACAAAGGAACGATGTCCTCTCTTCTACGAGAAGCGCAATTCACCTCTCTCAAGAAATCATACCATGGATAGTCACCATTTTGAGGATTGTAAAAACCATCCTGATCGTAGTCATAGAATGGAGCCAAATACAAATCTTGTCCAGCTGCCGTATTTCCCATCGCTGGGTAATCATAGAAATAACCTGGAATAGAATAGTTCTCCTCGCAATCATCATCACCAGCAGAAACGCAATCATAATAAGCTCGGTGTCTTTGCGCGTCTTGACGCAAGGAAACAAAGAACCTATCGTACTGCTCACAAGTGTTTTCATTCACGGAGGCACTTCCGTCGTTGGTCAATGGTCCTGGCCAATAGTCATTTCCACTTCCTCTAAAAGTCAATGCGGCCAACTTTAACTGTTGGTCAGGAGAACGACCTCCCATCCACAATGCACCGGCGTACAATGAAGAAACACCGCCACCCTTGGGCACCTCGTAAGAAGGCATTCCATTGGCACGGTCCATCCACATATTACCACCCGTTTCAATGGTGGCTTTTACATTGTTCCATTCCAAATCCTTGAGTCCGGTAGCCGGAGCACAAGCTGCTGCCTTTACCTGACCGTTGGATGTATTCTCAGATTGATTGCGCACGTTCACCGACTTGTATGCCGACGCGCTCATGGTCATCACCGCCATGAAGACAACCATCACTAATTTCATATATCTCTTTTCCATGGTTTCCTAGTGTTGAATTAGAAGTCAAATCTTAATCCCAAACGAATCTGACGAGGTGCCCCCAGATTGTAAGGGTTATTTACATACATGCTGTAGTAGTTTCTGAAAGAATCAGGAGAGTTTTGCGACTCAATCTGTGACTGGTATTGTGCAGCAGCCAAGAATCCATCATCATCAGGCGTTCCTGTAAAACGATACACACCTGAGATATTCATGGTATTCAACAAGTTGTTGACCCATAAATAAACATTCAAGTTTGCGGCCTTTTTCTTTCCATCTTTTCCTTTCAATTCAACATTAAAATTACGGTCAATATTCATGTCCACATTGAACTGCCAAGGCAAACGAGCGCCATTGATTGAACCTTCTGTGGTTGGAGAAACTTCACCAGTAATTGGAGTGGCGATAACTTGTGGTGTATATGGAGTACCTGAACCCAAGTTGGCAATAAAGTTAACCCCAGTGTTTTCAAAGATGGGCTTATTGAACCATACTGGACCATTATAATCAGCTCCTGAACCATAACGATAATCAACTGTAGTAACAATGCGGTGTCTTTGATCGTAGTTCACTGGATTCACAGTTCTCAAGTTGGGCAATCCGGCATTGATCAAAGCCAATTGCGTTTGGGTTGACGATCCTGTTCCATCTGCAAACTGCAAAGTGTACGAGCTCTTTAACCAAAGATTTCCTGTTGGTCTCAAGTCGTAAGACAAAGTCAAACCTTTAACAGTTCCGAAATCCAAATTATCAAAAGCCTTGTATGTGGCAGGATACGCACCAATGAATGATCTCACCTGTATCATGTTGCGCAACTCACGGTAGAATGCCTCAACCTTCAAAGAAGATGTTTTGGACAACACTTGTTGGAATCCAAGTGCATAGTCCACTGTGCGCTCTGGTTTCAAATTGGGGTTGTTCAACAAAACATTGCGATTGGTATTCAAATACAAATAATCAATGGGATTAAAGCGATTGCTTTCTGTTGGACGCTGGGTCAACACATCATAGTGAGCAAAGAACAAAGCCTCATCAGAAATCGGGAAAGAGAAGGCGATACGTGGCATGAAATTCACCACTGGCTCGTACTCCTTGAAGGACTTAGAAGACATTTCAGCCTTGGGGTCTACTTTCAAGTATGGTTTCACTTGGCCACCAGAAGCAACTGAAGTAAATGGATCAGAGACCAAAGCTCCTGATGCGTTGTACCAATTGTTTCCATCGCGGTAACCAGTAATGGCTGATGGCTGCTCCACATTATCAACATACACAACAAAATCTTCACCGATGTTGTTGGGTTTGTTCACTCCGAATTTATCAAAATTAACCTCCCCAGCAGTATATGCCTCACTGATTACAAATGGATCAATGGGCACATATTGGTTGGCATCGTATCTGTCGATACGCAAACCAACGTTGAAAATTAAATCATCGAAAGCAAATTTATCCATCACATATCCTGAGATATAGGTTGGCTCAAAAGCACCAATTCTTCTCGTCTTGAAGCTTTTTCCATCTGCCAACGAATACTCCTCCGAGAAAAAGTCATCGATGGTTGGACGACGACCAGACAACTTGTTTCCGTATGGATCATAACCATAATAAGTAACAATGTTGTTTCCTTGGTTTAATAAATCATCAGCACCAAACATGCTTACACTCAACTCATCTGGATTCAAAGCATCAACATTGATATAATCTGTTCCATTGACATCCAATCCCAATGATTCACGCAAATTGTAATCAAACTCAAATTGATCGGCTCCAACCAAGTTACCATAATTCACATAAGTGATTCCATCTTCGCTGAAATAACTAGGATTGTCTGTATCCAATTCTCGGTTATGGAAATTGGCCAATTGACGTGCACGCAACCAAAGTCCTACTGGAGCAATAGCATAACCAGCATCTCTTCTTTGCTCAAACTCAAAACCCACTTGAATGGCATGGTCACCAATATCTGCTGAACCTGTACCTGATACACGGAATTGTTTGTTTGAACTCACACTATAATTATTGCTCTGACCTCCGTAATAATTCCACAACCCATAAGTATCGTTGGGCAATTGTCCGTTGATCAATCCATTGTTACCCTGAATGTTTGTCAAAGAAGCGTATGGAGATTCTCCAATTTGCAAAATCTCAGTGGTAAACTCGTTGTTAGAGGCATCAAAGAAACCATCATCGGTAATCAACATGTCAGTTCCATTCACCACTTCATTCACGCTCGTTGGGGTGTTGAACAATCCAAAAAACTGACTGGTAATAGCCGCTAAGTCAGGATTGTACTCACTTGGGGTAAAGTTAACATTAACATCCTGCCATCCATTCTGAATGTAATATCCACCTTCTGGAGCCAATGAATAAGAACGAGCACGCAATTGATCAAAACGACCAACGTGACCATATCTAAACAACTCGTCCTTATGGGTAGCGTCTTGTCTTAAGCGATATGAGCTACTGTAATCAGCCATGATTGAATAGAATACATTCTTCAAGGTAGAAGTCTCGTCTTCTCCGTTTTTAAAACGTTGACTGAATTTCACATATCCTCTCCAATCCAAATCTGTTGATTGCTGATTGTTATCAAAGTTCATCAACATATTGTTGTAGTCAAAGTCATTGCCTCTTCTGTATGCAGCAGTTCCTCCTACGGTCAAAGTCATGGTTTCAGAAGCTGTCAAATCCACTTTTCCAACTAAGTTCAATGAACGATTGCGAACATTCATTCGGGTATCGATTTTTTCAAAATCATCTGCCGTTAAAAAGTCTGCATTGTACAAAGCACCATTCACCGTTCCATCTGCCTGTACATTTTGACGCAATGGATTTTCTCTCAAACCTTCAATAGCAGCGTCTTTCATTTTATAAACTCCTCCAAAAGCAGGACCACCATCCACTATGTCGGTGTAATTGCTGGACAAGAAGAATCCCAACAAAGGACGACCTTTGCTTCCGTCTGATTTCTTCTTGAACAAAATGGGTCCAGAAAGAGATCCTTCCAAAAGATTGTAACCGTACTTATCCAAACCAACAACCTTATCATTGATTTTAAATCCAGAAGAAATGGCTTCAATTCCACCAGTGTAATTGGCAGAGGCAGAGCGCAAAGAGATATTGATTACCCCTCCGGTAACGTCACCAATATTGGCAGGAACACCACCAGTAATAACGGAAACCTCTTCAATTGCTGACTTAGGCAATGAAGAAGAACCTCGGACTTTAATTCCATCAATGTAAACCCAAGTAGATCCTGTACGTGCACCACGGATTGAAATTCCACCACCTGTTCCAGCACTGCTAACACCCGCTACTGTTTGAGCCAAGCCCAAAGCGTCACGAGATGGCATTCGTGCCAACTCTTCACGTGTAACTGTTCCTCCTGATGCTCCACCATCCTTGTCAATCAAAGGAACTTTAAATTCATTGATTTCCAGAGTTTTCATTTCCTTACCAGCCGTTAATTCGGTGTTGGCAAATTGGATTTTTCCTCCCGAGATGGGAACCCCTTTTAACTCTTGTGAAGTGTAGCCCACAAAATTGAATTGAACATCATAAACACCCGGATCAATGGGCTTGATGGTGTATTCACCGTCAATATCAGTTGCCCCTCCGGTAATCAAGTTACCATTGAGGAATAATATTACGTTTACAAACGGTAGTGGTTGTTTGGTATCTTTATCAGTTACCTTTCCCTTCAAAGTACCAGTGTTTTGGGCCATCGCACCTGTCAAGGTGACCAGGAAACCAACCAACATTAGCGCAACTTTTTTCCGCATATTAGGATAGAATTAATTGTACGTTTCTATTGTTAAAGGGTGCTAAAATAAGGAAAAAGACGTTTTTTAACTCATCTTAACACCAACTATTTATTTTCAACTCACTTATTAATTGATTTTCAATTATTTAACATTCAAAAACAGCCCTCAATCACCGCTGATATCAGAGATTTTTTGTCAATTCCCACCGCTGCAGCTTGCTGTGGTATAATCGACGCTTCAGAGAATCCAGGGACGGTGTTGACCTCAATCACATGGGGCACATCTTCCTGAATAATAAAGTCCACCCGTATCATTCCCCTGCAATCCAAATCACGGTAAATTCCCATTGCCAATCTTTGAACATTCTCAAAAACCAAAGTATCCACCCGTGCAGGCGTTATTTCTTCTGATGCTCCATTGTACTTGGCCTCAAAATCAAAAAACTCATTGGCCGTGACGATTTCGGTTAATGGCAGCGCTTTCAATTTCCCCTGCCATTGTATCACACCGCATGTAACCTCCGTTCCACTCACAAATCGCTCTATGATGGCTTGAGCATCCACTGCCAAAGCTTTTTGAATGGCTTCCGCCAATTCTGACGATTCTTTGACCTTGGATGTTCCCAAGGATGACCCTCCATTGTTGGGCTTCACAAAACAAGGCAGTCCAACCTTTTGCAAGATTTGATCCGCATGAACTTCATCTTCTCTTCCTACAATGACACTATTGGCCACTTGATAGCCCAATTGATGCAATGCATCCGTGGTGGCCTTTTTATTAAAGGTCAACGCCATATTTAAAACACTGCCTGTAGTGTAGGGCAATCCTATGAGTTCAAAGTAACCCTGCAACAATCCATTTTCCCCAGGCGCACCATGAACAATAATAAAAACTCCATCAAACTTCACCTTATCCGCTCCAATACTTACGGAGAAATCATTTTTATCCAAAGGCAGTTGGTCTCCTTGCTCTGACAAAGCGAACCATCTTTCGCGTTCAATGACCACCTGAATCGGGGCGTATTTCTCTCGGTCAATATTGGCCATCACCATAGACGCGCTGCGCATGGACACAACAGACTCTCCGCTGTATCCACCGCAAACAACTGCGATTCTCTTTTTGGCATTCATTCCCATTCTCCAAATATCCAAGATAATTTCTTTTCCAACATCGGTATTTTCACGGAATCCATTCACGGTGAATGGTTAATTGTTTTTGTCAAAAAAAACGCATCTTTGCTTGGTGAAATTCAGTCAACGCCTTTTCAGATTCCTTATCGGGGTAACCATCGGTTGCCTTTTGGTTTATGTCATGTTCCCCAATTATGATTGGTTGGGATGGCTGCCCGGAAAACAAATTCGCGGCAATATTTTATCCAGACATCAAACCATCGGCACAGAAGCACAATGTGAAGCAAATTTCTTCGCCATTACTGAAAGTGAATGGAAATCAGTTTTGAATGATGGCTCCGTTAATTTTGAAAAAAGCCAAACCAAAGGAGAAGACAAAATCTATTATTTGGAAAACGACTTGATTGGCGTAGAAGTCTTGCTCAAAGATTCAACGGCCTATATTCAACACATACAACGCCTTGGTGTAAACACACAAACCCCCTGTAAAGATTAATTCCATGTCCATCATTTCTTCCATTCAAAAAAATACAGCTGAACAACTGGAAAAATGGCGATCGATCAGAAGACATTTGCACGCCAATCCAGAACTGTCATTCCAAGAATTTGAAACTTCAGCTTTCATCAAAAATCAATTGGATGCTGCTGGAATTGACTACACCGGTGGTTGGGTAAATACCGGAATCACCGCCATTATCAAAGGAAAAAATCCTGACAGTAGATTCATCAGCCTCCGTGGCGACATGGATGCACTGCCCATTTTGGAAAAAAACACCGTTGATTACAAGAGCAGGATAGATGGCGTAATGCATGCTTGTGGCCACGATGTCCACACCACTTGCGTTTTGGGCGCAGCGATTGTTTTACATCAACTAAAAGAAGAGTGGGAAGGAACGGTGCAGATTATTTTTCAACCTGGAGAAGAAATACTACCAGGCGGTGCCAATGAAATGATTAAAGCGGGTATTTTCAATGATCATCAACCTGAGGCCATTTACGGCCAACATGTATACCCCGAATTGCCTGCAGGAAAAGTAGGATTCAAATCAGAGTGGTACATGGCCAGCACGGATGAAATCTATATCACCGTGAAAGGGAAAGGTGGTCACGGGGCAAAACCCAATCAGTGCATTGACCCCATTGTTGCCGCGGCGCAACTCATTGTGGCATTGCAAACCATCCCCAGTAGACGTGCAGAACCCGCCACACCAACGGTGTTAACCATAGGAAAAATTCAAGGACTAGGTGCCACCAACATCATTCCTGATGAAGTAACCATGGCTGGCACCTTTAGAACGTTTGATGAAAATTGGAGATACCAAGCCCATCAACACATTCGTGACATTGCTAAAGGCATAGAGCAAGCTACAGGAACCAAAATTAATGTAGACATTCATGTGGGTTATCCAGCATTGTTCAATAACCCAGAAAAAACAGCTTTGGCCAAATCTTTGGCTGAAGAATTTTTAGGAAAGGACAATGTAGTTGAATTGTCTTTAAGAACAACAGCGGAAGACTTTGCTTACTTTGCTCAGCAATATCCGGGCTGTTTTTATCGACTAGGGACAACCAGTGCAGATGGAAAGCAATTCAACGCTCCTGTTCACAATAACTGCTTTGATATTGACGAAAACGCCCTTTTAACTGGTGTTGGACTGATGGCTTTTCTTGGTGCCAAAGGCTAAACTTTCTTGTTGTATTCATAAACAACAAAAGCATATTGGTGCTTTTCATCTTTTTCCTTGATTGACAATGTTTTTTTTTCCCATTGATTTTCTAAAAACGCAGGAAAAAAAACTTCGGCATCTGAAAAAACCGCATCCACTTCCGTGATGTACATTCTGTCAACAACCCCCAGCTCAAGGGCTTCTCGGTACACTTGACCTCCGCCAATCACAAAAACCTCATTCTCCTCATTCTGCTTTGCGGCAATCAAAGCATCGCTTAAATTTTGTACCAAAATACAATCCGGCGCATTGTAATTGGCTTGACTGCTAATCACAATATTCAATCTATTCTTGAACGGTCTATACTTCTCTGGAATACTCTCATAATTCTTTCGCCCCATGATCACGGGATGACCAAAAGTCTTGTCTTTAAAGAACTTCATGTCCTCTGGCAAATGCCACATCAAATCATTGTTTCGGCCAATACCCCTATTGGCTGACATGGCGACAATGATGCTTACAATAGGTGTTTTCATTAGACAGCAACAGCGGCTTTGATGTGTGGATGTGGATCGTAATTCTCCAACGAAAAATCCTCGTACTTAAAGTCAAAAATATTTTTGACCTCTGGATTCATTTTCATTTTAGGCAATGGTCTAAAATCCCTTGATAATTGCAATTGCGCTTGTTCAACATGATTGCTATACAAATGAACATCTCCGCCAGTCCAAACAAACTCTCCAGGCTCATAGCCGCATACTTGCGCCATCATCATGGTCAACAATGCATAAGAAGCAATGTTAAACGGAACTCCTAAAAATGTATCTGCACTTCGTTGGTATAACTGACAACTTAATTTACCTTCTGCTACATAAAATTGAAACAAGCAATGGCAAGGGGGCAAGGCCATTTGATCAATAAATGAAGGATTCCAAGCGGAAACTATGTGTCTACGGCCATCAGGATTCTTTTTTAATCCCTCAACCAATTTGGTAATCTGATCTGTTTGTGTACCGTCAGGATTGGGCCAACTTCTCCATTGGTATCCGTACACCGGTCCCAAGTTACCATTCTCATCCGCCCATTCATCCCAAATACTTACACCATTCTCTTTCAAATAAGCAATATTGGTTTCTCCTTTCAAAAACCAAAGCAATTCGTGGATAATACTCTTGGTATGCAGTTTCTTGGTGGTCAACAATGGAAAACCTTCCTTCAAATCAAAACGCATTTGATGACCAAACACGCTGAATGTGCCTGTTCCTGTACGGTCAGATTTTTTAACTCCATTGTCCAACAAATGTTGCAACAAGTCATGATACTGCTTCATATGGCTAAACTAACATTCTTTATTCAATACTAAAACTCTCACCTCAATTATTCACCTACCACCTTCAAAGTCTTCATCACCCAACGGGCTTTTTCCTTGGCCACTTGAATGTCTTGATCCATGATGGTGACATGTCCCATTTTCCGAAAAGGACTGGTGCGCTCTTTTCCATACAAATGAACATAAACTCCCTTTTCTTTCAAAACGGTTTCCATTCCCTCATACACGGCTAAGCCATGGCTTTCTTTTTCTCCCAATAAATTAACCATCACGGCAGGTTGAATGATGGAGGTATCGCCCAATGGCCAATTGAGAATGGCCCTGAGGTGTTGTTCGTATTGTGATGTAATACAACATTCAATGGTATGATGACCGCTATTGTGCGGCCTTGGGGCAACTTCATTGACCATAACATCTCCGTTTTTTAAAACAAACATTTCTACGGCCAAAACACCAACAATTTGCATCTGCTCTGCTACCTTGACAGCCAATGCTTCCGCTTTGGCCAATACCGCTGAAGATTGCTCAGATGGGGAAAACAGAAACTCTACCAAGTTGGCTTCCCCATTGAATTCCATGTCTACTGGAGGAAATGTTACTACTTGTCCATCTTCATTTCTAGCCACCATTACCGCCAACTCACTTTCAAAATCCACCCATGATTCAAGGACGGAAGGCGCATCAAAAGCCTTTTCCAAATCACTTGCACTTCTCAATGACTGTACTCCTTTTCCATCATATCCACCCGTTCTCAATTTCTGCATGCATGGGAAAATAGATTTCTGCTGAAGCACAGCATCCTTGTTCTCCACCAAAACAAAAGGGGCCGTAGGAATTCCGTGCTCTTGATAGAACAACTTCTGCAAACCTTTGTCTTTTATCGTGGCCAAAACATGTGGCTGAGGAAAAACTTTTTTGCCCATTTTTTCCAAAGCAAACAATGCCTCCAAATTCACATGCTCAATTTCAATGGTAATGATGTCCTTATCTGCGGCCCACTGCATGACCGTTTCATAATCATTAAAATCACCAACTGAAAAGGAGGGAGCGAGCTCCGAACAAGGAGCGTTTTTCTGCGGATCCAATACAGATATATGAACATCATACCTGCTAGCCTCCTCAATAAACATCCGTCCCAACTGGCCTCCACCCAATATTCCAATCGTTGGTTGTTTTTTCCATGCATTTGACATGCAACAAAGATAGCGGGGAATTGGTCTTTGCCTTATTATTGCCAATCATGAATTATCAAAGGACACTCTTTTTGCTCGCTTGTATTTGCTCAAGCCTTGTGTTTCAAGCACAAAATCTTCAAACCATTGAATCCATAGAATATGATCCCATTCAGGGAAGATTCTTGGTCAGCAACAGCAACAGTGTTGTGCATGTTGACGGTGATGGAAACGGTGTTTCAACCTTGCCTTCTCCTCTGGCTGCGGCCTATGGCATGGAGATTTTTAACAACCACTTATTCGCGATTCATTCCAATCGGGTAAAAGTTTTTAATTTGGCCACCAATACATTGGTTCAAAACGTAAACATCACTGGAGCTGGATTTCTCAATGGGATGGCTTCAGATGGCGTTGCTCGTGTATGGGTAACTGATTTTAGCACCAAAAAAATCCACCAGATTGACTTCACTGATTTGGCCAATCCCATAACTACACTGTTGTCTAATAGCACAACAACAACTCCCAATGGAATCGTGTACGATGAAGCCAACAACCGTCTTGTTTTTGTTGCCTGGGGTAACAATGCACCCATCAAGGCGCTTGACCTAACAGACAACACCATCACTACTTTGACAACAACGACGCTAGGGAATTGTGATGGGATAGACAAAGACGGCCTTGGAAATTATTTTGTGGCCAGTTGGTCACCCAACCGCATCACCAAATACAGCCCTGATTTTTCTGTGAGTGAAATCATTACTGTAGCTGGTGGATTGAGCAGCGCCGCCGACATCTGCTATGCAAATGAAATTGACACATTGGCTATCCCCAACTCAGGAAACACCACAGTTGTTTATGTTGGTTTTGACAATACACCAAACAGCGTCAACACCTTAATCAATCATACCGGATTCAAAACCGCTACCTTCAGCGATCATTGGGAAATATCCAACAATGGGGGTGATCAAAAAAACATTCACTATTTGCTTTTGGACTCCCAAGGGAAAGTCATCATATCTGACAATTGGTTGTTAGAAAACACAACCAACAGATTGATTGTTCCAAACCAATCATTGCCTACTGGTACATATTTCTTGGTCTTGACTGGCGATAAGTTGCCCGCTATCAAACTATCCAAGATGTAAATACGTCACCTGATCTCGGGAGATTTCAATTTTCTTCAAACCACCATTGGGGCCTTGGATGATGAAGGGCTGCGCGATTTCCTCGCCCAACATATTTTTCAACTTGGCCTTGATGCGTGAAATTTTTTCACTGACGGAATTGCTCAATGGATTGGTCAAATCCGAGACCCTTTCCATTGCCGAATCGCTATCCAAGTGTGGATTGATCTCCATATAAATCGCCAAAATCTCTTCAAAGTAATCAGGGAGATAAGACAAGATAATACCCAATGGGTGTTGTATAAAAAAACAATAGGTCGTTAATTCCAAAGGATTGAGCTTGACCTTCAAATTGGACAATTCAGGAAAAACCAATTCTCCCTTTTTTCGATCCAATACCAAATGCGGATAGGTCTGCAATGCCAAAAAGCGTTCTCGAAAAAGAACCTGAGAACGCACATGATCAAACACCTTTAATGTTTGATTCAATAATTTACGATTAACGGATTGATCGGCCAATGCGCGCATACAATCAGGACAAATGTCTGCTGTCCTTAACTTCAGAATCACATCGGTCTTGTTCCAACACATGTCCATCATGCAGCCCTTGGGCGTATCGTGCGTCAACGGGAGGTACTTCGTGATATCTCCAAAAGTCTCATTTTTCAAAATGGTCGACATGATGTGATAAGCCACTGGATATACTGGCTCTGACAAAATGTAATGGTGCCAATACAACAGATGAACAAAATGATTTCGGCCGTTGTGCGCCTCTGAACCCACAAACCATTTTTCCACATTGGCTTGATACGTTAAGATAAATACATGTTCGCCGTCTTGGGGAACTGTTTTCTGCCCAAGAGTTAGCGCAGGCAACGGATTCTCCTTTTCTTTTTGATTGCTTTGTTTCCTGAACTTTTTAATCAAATCAAAAAACTTCTCCCAAGGATATGCATTGACTTTTTCAAAATCCAAATCCACAGACTTCAACCGAATCTCTGAATCACACAATTTATTCATCAGAAAATCCTCTTGAACATCAAAATCCTCATCCACTTTTTTGATGACCCGTTTCGGTTTCCCAGACAAGACGATTGACTCATCATGATGCACAAATTCCACCTCTCCTTTGAACTGTTGCAAATACTGCACAACGGAGGCAAATACCTCCTCATCCACCTCCGAAGTGCGTATCAAATGAGCTTTAATCATTCTTCTTCTTGTTGTTCTTTTTATCAAAATTAAAAGAATCCTTGAATCTTCCTGCTTGCTTGGCCACAATATAATCGTTCATCATCAGGTTTACTTCTTTGAAAACGGCATTGGTTTGTGTTTTTTGGTATCGCATCTGCTTCTCGGCATCAATCTTTAGTTTTCGGGCCATATCAAAAATGTCGAAATCTGCACCCATCAATACAAAAGACCACTTGCCATTCGCTTTCAACGACTCAATCATTTTACCAATTTGTCCAAAACTGTATTCCCTTGAAGCGTTCTCCTCTCCATCTGTCAGAATAATGCAAACAACATCGTCATCTGGATGCATTACATGTTGGATGCGTTGAATGCCTTGGCCAATTCCGTCCAACATAGCAGTACATCCTGATGGAAAAAGTCGTTGGGTATTCAGCGGTTCCAAATGCGCCGCAGGAACATTGAGAAACTCGAAATGGACATCATCATTGAAGGTTAAAAAATTCACCTTAATCGGCACCTCAGTGTTGCGCTCTTGTACCGTTCTGATGGATTGAATCTGCTCATTCAATGCGCTCATGGTGCTGTCCCAGCAATCAGCCATGCTGCCGCTGCGATCTAAAATCAATAAATAATGGGTTGTGTTCATGGTGTTATTATTTTGACTGCAAATCTCCGCTTTGCATTTTCAAAATAATCCATTTACAAGCTTGCAAGACTATTGTCCCAAGGTATCCAAAGGTGAGGCATTCACAGTGGTGTCAGGGCTTTCGCTGCTGATTGCATCATCGACTACAGGTACCAACAAATCCTCCACCGGGATTTTTTCCAATGCTCTGTCTACCTCTGCTTCTTTCTTGTCTCTCTTTTCTGTTGACCATTCTGAACCATAACGCTCAAAATAATCATCACCCAAACACTTCATCAATCGCATAATCTTGCGCTTGCGCTTTTGCATATAGGCCGAAGGCCTCTCCAATTTGAACTTCTTGGGATTGGGCAAGCAAGAGGCAATCAAAGCCGCTTGCTCTCTCGTCAATCGATCAGCCGTTGTTTCAAAATACAACTCCGATGCTGCACCTACACCATACGTGCAAGGTCCCATCTCTATGACATTTAAGTACATTTCCAAAATGCGCTCCTTGCTCCAGAAAAACTCGATCAACACCGTAAAATATGCCTCTAAACCCTTTCTCAACCATGATCGAGCAGGCCATAAAAAAACATTCTTTGCTGTCTGCTGCGAAATGGTGCTGGCACCGCGCTTTTTCTTGTGGGTCTCATTGTAACGTTGGGCCTTTTCAATCGCCTCCCAATCAAACCCATTGTGTGACATGAAATGATTGTCTTCGCTGCTGACAACAGCCAATTTAACCTGTGTAGAAATCTGATCACCATCTACCCATTGATAATGATAGGTACAATCCTCCACCTTGGCGCGATCCATCATGTGGAAAAGTGTTATTGGTGGATTGACCCACTTGTAAAGCAATACCCATCCTATCGTGAATCCAAAGAAAACGATGGAGGACCAGAGTATTATTCTAAATATCAATCGAAGCATTACTTACCCATCTTCTTTTGCAATTCCTTTGGAAGTGCATCCTTGTGAACCACCATACAGACGGTCTTGGCTTTAAAATATGAACCAGAAACATGCTGATATCCTTTGGAGGAATTCTTCTCTCCCCAAGAATTTTTTGTCAAAAAATACAACCCTCCATTTTGATCTTTACTCAATCCTACAATATGCATCAAATGATCATCGGTGGTAGCAAAGCGATCATAATCCTTTTGACGTGACTCCTGCGTAACAATTGGCTCAACATGCTTAGTGGTGAACATCTCTTCTTTCTTAACGCCTTCATCCAACAAAACGGCAATGTTGTTCTTATAAGAGAAGCCCCTTTCACTCACGTCTGCGTCCCAAGCGATGGTATATCCATTCTCCAATGCATGAACTGCCGCTTGGTAAAACTCCTCCAATGGCAAATTGAAATATTGTCCTTTAGACCAATTGTCAGGAACCTCTACTGCAAAGTTTGAATAATAAGGATGGTGACTAAACGAAGTCAACATCACATAATCATCTGCCTTGATTCCCAATGCATCTCTGAAAGTAGCTGGTGTATAGGATTTACCTTCAAAATCAAAAGAGGTCGGTATCCTTCCGATGTAGGTGTCTAGCAAAGTCTCAACACCAGATTTCCAATCATTGTTCTCCTCATTCAGTTTTCTATCCAATACCATTTTGGCCGTTGTTTCCATATAGGCATCCAAAACGTTGTGGTTGTATACACTTGAGCCCATGACAAATCCACTGAACACAGATTCTGGAACCAATCCGTACTCTCTAACGGCTTGAATAACATCATGGCTCAAACCTCCTGGTCCCAATTGCTGCTTGCCTTGATACCGAACATATGAATCCACCTTCTTTGGATACATCAAACGTGGATTAATCAATTCCGACAAATCCACTTGCTTGTTGCTGATCCTTGCCACTTCTGATTCCAAAAATGAAACCGTAGCAAAACTCCAACAAGTACCTGTTTGACACTGGTCTTCCACCGCACCGTGCTTAATCTCTTTGACAATATTAAACTGATAAGGAAACGCTGATTGTTCCTTCTGAGCCGCGGCCATAGAAGCCATCAATGAGAAAATTATTCCTATTTTTTTCATATTGCAATGGTAAGACTTTTCACACGAATTAGAAAACAAATTCCCCTTCGGATAGCTACATTTGCCTTGTGTTACAAACGCAATCATTAAAATACCAATACCCTTCCGGAAAACCACTGGTTTTTCCTGATATCCATTTTCCTGATGAACAACCCGCCCTAATCTTGGGCGAAAGTGGTTGTGGAAAAACTACTTTACTGCATCTTCTGGCAGGACTAAGAACACCCACGTCAGGGAATGTAATCCTGGGTCAAACCAATTTGTATTCTCTAACAACTTCTGAAAGAGATGTCTTTAGGGGAAAAAACATTGGGGTTGTATTTCAAACGGCACATTTCATCCCTTCATTATCGGTACTGGAAAACATCATGATGTCGCTTTATCTCAATGGAAAAGTGCAAGATGAAAACAAAGCCAAGGACTTTTTAAACCTGGTAAATCTATTCCACAAAGCCTTCCAACCCATAGGATCATTGAGCGTGGGAGAGCAGCAGCGCATTGCCATTGTTAGATCCATCATTCATGAACCGCAGTGGATTTTTGCCGATGAACCAACAAGTGCCTTGGACAATAAAAACACAGATCAAGTCATTCACTTATTCATGGAGATGACAAAAACCGTCAACGCTCAGTTGATCGTTGTCACACATGACAACCGTTGGGATAATGTTATTGCTAATAAAGTGCAATTATGAATTTGATTAAACTGGCATTAAAAAACATTAAGTACCAATGGTTAGACACCATGCTCAGCGTCATTTTATTGGCGTTTGGACTAGGGACGGTTTCCATGCTCATTTTGGTTGAAAAACAAACCGCTGAACAATTCAATAAAAACATCAAGGACATTGATATGGTTCTTGGTGCAAAGGGCAGCCCACTTCAATTGATATTGGCCAATGTTTATCACGTTGATGCACCAACAGGAAACATCAAAGTGGGTGATGCGCGCATGGTCACGGAAAATCCAACCATTGAAAGGGCCATCCCTCTGGCTTATGGTGACAATTTTGAGCAATGGAGAATTGTGGGAACCGATCAGGGTTATCCAGATCATTATGAAATGAAATTGTCACAAGGACAAAATTTTCAATCCGATTATGACGCCTGTATCGGCGCGGATGTAGCCAAGGTTACTGGCCTTAAATTGGGCGACCCCTTCCTCAGCACCCACGGACTGGATCAATCTGAAAATGATGAAGAGCACGCCCATCACCACAATTACACAGTTGTGGGCATTTACGAGCCCTCTGGAACGGTGATCGATAAACTTATTCTTACACCAGTGTCCACGGTTTGGCACGCACATGAAGACCAAGAAGTGGAAAAGCCAGCGGAACCCGACACAACATTGACGGTAGAGAAAATTGTTATTAAAAACAACCCTCCCACAATTCGGAAAGGACCGTTGATGATGCTTCGCCCTGCCAAGGAAAGAGTAGCATCTCCCAATGACAACAAAGAAGTTACGGCATACCTTTTGAAGAAAAGAACGCCAATGGCTCAAATGATTCTGCCCAACCTCATCAAAGAAACCAACATGCAGTTGGCACTTCCTGCTATTGAAATCAACCGACTTTCTGAAAATTTTGGTCTAGGTATGGATACCATCAAAGCCATTGCCTTGGTCATCATCGCACTTTCCTTCATCAGTATTTTTATTTCATTGTTCAATGCATTGAGAAAAAGAAAAAAAGAGATTGCCATCATGAGAACCATGGGCGCAACTAGAATCAAAGTATTTTGTTTGATTCAATTAGAAGGTCTACTATTGGTCATCATTGGCGGTGCGTTAGCATGGGGGCTAAGCCGAATTGGACTCAGCATTCTAAGCCAACAATTGAACAACAATTTCCACTATACCTTTAACATCAAAGACGGATCGCTAGAGGAACTTTACTTATTTGGCGCAGCAATTTTAGCAGGAATGATAGCCTGTTGGATTCCCGCATATCAAGCCTACAAAATGGACATTTCAAAAACTTTAAGCAATGAATAAAATTGGTTTCCTGGTTTCTTTTCTATTTCTCTTCTCTTGCGCATTCTCTGCCGATGAAGACCCCATTTTTGTATTAAAAGCCAAACCACTTCCTCCTGCTCAAAAATACTTTTTACCCAACAACATAGCCGATTTCATGGGAGGGCCTGTGGAATTAACATGGAAAACATTGACCGATGTTGAATTCAAAGACATTTATGTCAAAGAATTGGATGCGTATTATTGGAAACCAACATTTGGTGCCAGCATCAAAGCATTGGAGGGTAAAGAGGTGTATGTGACCGGTTACGTCATTCCCGTGGACTATGACGCCAACTTCTACGTCGTTTCCCGATACCCCTATGCCAATTGCTTCTTTTGTGGAGGTGGTGGTCCGGAGTCTGTGGTGGATTTGAGATTCACTGTCAAACACAGGGCTTACAAGACAGATGAAAGATTAACGTTCAAAGGCAAGCTCAAACTGAACGGTGATGATGTGTACCAAATGAATTACATCTTAGAAGGGGCTGTAGAATTCAAACCATAATCAACATTTATTACATTTGCACGGCAATTAATCAAAAAAAATGGCAGCTACTACCGCAGACATCAGCAATGGAATGTGTTTCCGAATGGACACACACATCTACAAAGTAATTGAATTCTTACACGTGAAGCCAGGTAAAGGTCCTGCTTTTGTTAGAACCAAATTGCGCAACTTGAACAATGGTAAAATCATTGATCATACTTTCAACTCAGGAGTTAAAATGGATACCGTTCGTATTGAAACGCGCGAGTACCAATACTTATACAAGGATGACTCCTTCAATTTCATGAACATGGATGATTACGAACAAATCACCATACCTGAAGCAATGATCAATGCGCCTGGTTTTTTAAAAGAAGGAATGAAGTGCATTGTCATGTTCAACGCTGAAGATGATCAACCCATGTCTTGCGATTTACCTACATTGGTAGAATACGCCATCACTTACACTGAACCTGGTATCAAGGGAGATACAGCAACCAATGCGATGAAACCAGCAACATTGGATGTGGGTATGGAAGTAAGGGTTCCGCTTTTCATCAATGAAGGTGATTTAATCCGCGTGGATACCTCAACCGGTCAGTACCACGACCGTGTAAAAAAATAATATCAAGGCCGTCTTCAGGACGGCCTTTTTTTTTGCATCTTAGCCCTCAGAAGAATTCATGCAACAAGGGCTAAAAGACAAAATCAAACAACGCGATTTCAAACTGCAATCGCTTTTGGAAATTACCAAAGCCATCAATGCCGATGTGCACATCGATGATCTTTTGGCCCTGTATCAAAACATACTCATCGAGCAACTACTTATTGGGAAAACATTGTTGGTTTCTACCCAAGACCAACAATTACAAACCCTTATGGTGCATGGGTTTGATCAACCCACACAATGGCATTCAATCATCCAAGAAAACGCTCAAAAAAGCAAGCCAAAAATAGAAACCATTGCAACCAATGGTGCTCAGGCAGTCATTGTACCCATTGAAAAAGACGGTGCCCCTATTGCATTTGTTGTTCTTGGAGACAACGATGAAGAAGAGATAAGTCTTAGTCCCTCAATCAAGCACATGCGCTTTGTGCAAACGCTCACGAGCGTGCTGATTGTGGCCATTCAAAACAAGAAACTAATTACTGAAAGCATTGCACAAGCGGGATTGAAAAGAGAATTGGAACTGGCAGCAGAAATGCAAAGCATGCTCCTTCCCAAACAACTTCCGCAAACCAACACCTTGTTGGTTGATGCCTATTACAAGTCACATGGGCAAGTGGGGGGTGACTACTATGACTTCATACAAATCAATGAGCATGAATGGATCTGTTGCATGGCAGATGTTTCTGGAAAGGGTGTCAGCGCAGCATTTTTAATGGCCGGTTTACAAGCACAACTGAGGGGGTTGATAGAATCTTATGGCTGTGATTTGGAGAAAATAATTTCCGCTCTCAATACCAAAGTTCTTGAATCCGCCCAAGGAGAAAAATTTGTCACTTTTTTCATTGGACATTACCATTCCAAAAACCAAGAATTCTCCTACATCAACTGCGGTCACAATCCTGGATTTGTTTTTCATGACAACGCAAACACCTGGATGAACGCCCAAATCCCTGCATTGGGAATTATTGATTCATTTCTAGGGCTTAAAAAAAACACTCTTCATCTCAGCACGGGCACGCATATTTTGCTCTATACTGATGGCCTCGTAGAGGTGGAAAATGAAATGCTCCAACCTTTTGGAGAGATGGGAATCTCTGAAGCATTTGAGCAGTGGGGACAACTGTTTTCAAATGTGCAATTAATGGAAAAGGTAAATCATTATATAGGAAAAATGAAATTTATTGATGATATTGCCTTGTTGCATATTTTGATTAATGAACCCTGAAGAAAAAATAGCGCTGCTCGAAAATCAAATCTTCGAAGCTAAAGAAACGCAAGCGACGATTCAATACATTGTGAGCTCCGTGTTGTCTCAAAACACAATTAAAGACGTTCTTTGGCAGATTGTACACAACTGCATCCGTCAACTGGGGTTTGTTGATTGCGTGATTTACCTTTACCAAGAAAACGCCAATGCGCTGATTCAATCTGCTGCGTTGGAAAATAAAACCATTTCTTTTCAAGAAATCAACAACCCCATTAAGTTACAAATTGGAGAAGGGATTGTTGGAAACGTAGCCAAAGCAAGAAAAGCAGAAATAATCAGCGATACCTCTAAAGATTCAAGATACATTATTGATGACGCCTCACGACTTTCAGAAATTGCGGTTCCCATATTATTGGGGGACAAACTCATTGGGGTGATAGACAGTGAACATCCTGAGAAAAACTTTTACACCCCTAGACATTTCGAAATTCTTTCCACCATAGCATCCTTGTGCGCTTTCAAAATTGATAGTCTTTACACAATGGAGAAAATGCAGCGGGTCAATGCTCAATTGCGCATTGCGCAAAAAATTGCGCAAATGGGATCGTGGGAGTATCATATCAACTCAGAAAAAATCCACTTTCATGCCAGGGTAGAAGAAATGATGATAAAAACATCCAGTGAACCCGGTTTAACCTTTGATGAGTTTGAAAAAAATCTTCACCCTTCAGACGCAAAAACATTTAGAGCAAACTGGATTCTTTTCCTGGAAAAAGATATTGCCGAGCCTGGGTACATGAGAATTATTCTCAATGGCCATGAGCGTGAAATCTTATGGAGAATAGCGGATAAAAAGTACATCGAGTTTGACAAGTCAGGAATTATTCCCGGAGTGTTTTTAGACATCACAGACCTTAGAAATCTTGAGAAAGAAAAAGGGCATCTTATACTTGAATTAACCAAAAGGAATCAGGCACTTTCTCAATTCAACAAAATCATCTCACATAACCTCAGAGCTCCAGTTGCCAATATTATAGGCATCCTCAGTCTCTTGGAACACATTTCTCCAGAGGAGGATGACCACAAAGAACTCCAGAATGAGTTGACCCATTTAGCGGCCGGAGTAGATGGCATTATCAAAGATCTAAATGGGGCCCTTAGCCATAATATTGAAATCAACGAAGCCAAATCCAAAATTCTTTTTGAAGATATTATTCAGTCCAATATTGATCTTTTATCTGCAGCAATAAAAGAAGTTAATCCCACCATCAGATTGAATTGCAAAGCAGAATACGCATTTGGTTTTCCAGCCTATCTCAACTCCATTTTTTACAACCTCTTAGCCAATGCGCTGAAGTATCGACAGCCCGATAGACCCCTAGTCATCGATATTTCCACACATACGGATATGACTGATGTTCACATTGTTTTCAAAGACAACGGAAGAGGTTTAAATACATCAAAATCTGATGATAAAATTTTTGGTCTCTATTCAAGATTTCACAAAGAAATAGAAGGCAAAGGACTCGGGTTGTTTATTACCAAACAGCAGATAGAATTCATGGGTGGCAACATATATGCCGAGGGTAAAGAAAATGAAGGGTTAACCGTTCACATTCAACTTCCTAAAATGTAATCACTATGATCATCATCATCGACGACGATCCCATCAGCAGCAAAATTGCCGCGCTTTCCATCAAAAAAGGAATCCCGGAAAAACAATGCATTATTTTTAACAATCCGGAAGTTGCATTAAAAGACATCAGTGAACTCAAAGAGACTCAACCTGAGCTAAACCCTCTTTTACTCATTGACATCAACATGCCTGAAATGAATGGCTGGGAATTCATTGAAGCGCTCAACCTTCTTATTCCCGAGTCAGAAAACCGTTATTTAGGAATGATTCTGTCATCCTCTGTCGACCCCGCCGACATTGATAAAGCCAAGAGCTATC